>JAIRRE010000134.1 GCA_031256125.1 Burkholderiaceae bacterium | reverse complement strand
GCCCGGCTTTGCTGTTGCGCGAACTGCGCCAGATCGCCGTAACTGGTCGCGCCCAGCACCTCAAACCCTTCGTCCTGAATCGCCTGCGCCAGCGCCCGGATGCCCAGCCCCGAGGTGTTTTCGGCGCGATAGTCCTCGTCGATGATGACGATCGGAAAGCGAAACTTCATGGGGCGAATCTCCTCGGCAGGGGCAGCTTGATCGACAATGACACGCTTTCGCCAGCGCGTGGCGCACGTCGGCGAAGGCGTGCAAGTGTACGAAAAACGCGCCCATGCCGCGCTGCCGTTACAATGCGCGCCGCCTGCTCGGAGAGATGGATGAGCGGTTTAAGTCGCACGCCTGGAAAGCGTGTGTGGGTCAACAGCCCACCGCGGGTTCGAATCCCGCTCTCTCCGCCAAGATAACGTTTCGTAAAGTTCCAAGAAATCGCGTAACCCGCATGTGACAAGGCATTGCGGGTTTTTTGTTGCACCAGGCCATTTCGGAGTGTGTGCTGATACTCGGAAACCTTTGGCGGCATTTCCGATTCTTGGCGCCTTTGGCCGTGCCCGTATGAATCAGCGTATTGCACCCCAATCGAGCACGCCGATCACGCTGCACCGACGGCGATGCGCAAAAAAGCCCGCATTGTTCAGATACGGCAGCCACGGAGCCTCTTGACGCTCAGCCTGCGGCAAATTTGACCAGCGTAGCCCTTATCATGGCCAACGCCTGTTGGTCGCGTTTTTGATCGTACAACGGTTACGCTTAAACGAAAGACGCTGGCGCTTGAGCGCCCTCACGCTTACATCCCGGTCGTGCCACTACCTTGGGGCACTCCGGTCCGCGCTGAGTAAGTGTATGCATCTTGCGCCGTCACACTTGGCACGCCACGCTGAAACAGTCACGTTTTGGTTACAGCGTGGATCAGAAACACAAACGCCGCTGGTTAGAGCGGCGTAAAATGTTGATGTTATGTACGTTTTTTGGTGGGCCCTGAGCGACTCGAACGCTCGACCTACGGATTAAGAGTCCGCTGCTCTACCAACTGAGCTAAGAGCCCGCAAAACCGTGGTGGAGAGGAGGAGGATCGAACTCCCGACCTCCGCATTGCGAACGCGGCGCTCTCCCAGCTGAGCTACCCCCCCACGGCGGAAACGTGAATTGTAGTGCATTTTTCGGCCGGCGCGAAAGCCGGGAATTTATTCGTGTCCGAGGTTTGCTTGCGGGGAGGAGTAGACCAACGGCTGCGCGGGCAGACTGGTGGGGTTGGCCGTTTGCGACAATCGCCCCATCATGGCCATTTCGCATGACCTTTACCGGCCCGGCGCACCGGATCCTCAATGGCTGGAGCGCATGTACAACAACCGCGCCAGAGTGCTCGATTACGGTGATTATTTCGCGCGCTGGACGGCGGCGTCGGCGCTTGCGCGCCGCGGCATCGCGTGCGAACTGGATGTGATCTACGGTAACGGGCCACGCGAGGCGCTTGATGTTTTCCCCGCCGCTCGCAAAGGCGCGCCGCTGGCGGTGTTCGTGCATGGCGGTTATTGGAAGTCGATGGACAAGGCCGAACACAGTTTCGTGGCAGCGGCTTTGCACGATCTGGGTGCGGCGGTGGTGGTGCCCAATTACGGGCGCTGTCCACAATGCGGCATCGCGCAGATCACCCTGCAACTGGTGCGCGCCACGGCGTGGGCATGGCGGCACGCGCGCGACTTCAATGCCGACCCGCGCCGCGTGGTGGTGATGGGGCATTCAGCCGGTGCGCACGCGGCGGCGATGCTGCTGGCGTGCGTGTGGCCGGTGCACGATCGGGCGCTGCCGGCAAGACTGGTCAAGGGCGCGCTGGGGTTGTCGGGCATTTACGACCTGGAGCCGCTGATGAATGTGCCGAGTCTGCAAGAAGTGCTGCGAATTACGCCGCGCCAGGCACTGCTGGCTAGCCCGGCACGGCTATCTGCTCCGGGGCGCGGGTGTTTTTACGCCGTAGCAGGGGGGCAGGAAAGCGGCGAATTTTTGCGCCAGAATCGGCTGCTGCAACAGGCGTGGGGCCATGAGCGTGTGCCGGTGGCGCAGGCCGTGGCGGGGCTGAACCATTTCAGCATCGTCGATGCGCTGGTCAAGCCCGGCAGCCGCGTGCATACGCTGGCGCGGCAGTGGCTGCGGTCGGTGTGAATCGGAGCGGGTTCACGATCCCCAAGGTCTTGCACGGGTTTCGTTGAGGCAACGCCGGATAAATCTGCGCGAGCGGGCACGCCAATGGCGCCAGGCAAGTGTCGTAGCCCGTTTGTGCAAGCCCTAAAATCGTGACGATGTTTAGCTTCCTGCGTCGCAAAAAAGCCGTCGAACCAACGCCGGATGGGGTATTGCCAGCCGTTTCCCCGGTTATTCCGACACCCACGGCGCAATCCACGTTGGCGGACGTTCAAACGCCGCTGGCTGAGCGCGCTGATTTTGAGCCAGCGGCCCACGCCAGCGGCCCCACCGAAGCGGTTCCAGCGCCACAGTCCGCTGCCGAGCCAGCTGTGGAGCCGGTGGCCATCATCCAGCCGCGCACTGGCTGGCTGGGCAAACTTACCAGCGGCCTGCGCAAAACCGGCAGTTCAATCGCCACCGTTTTCACCGGTGGCGCACAGATCGACGAAACGCTCTACGAAGAGCTGGAAGCGGCCCTGCTGCAAGCCGATGCGGGTGTGGCGGCAACGCAGTTTCTGCTGGACGACCTCAAGCGCCGTGTCAAAGCCGCGCGCGCCACTGACCCGCACGCGGTGCGTGCGCTGCTGGTCGAGGCTATGGCAGACTTGCTGGTGCCGCTGCAAAAAACGCTGGTCGTGGGCCAATACCACCCCACCATCATCATGGTGGAAGGCGTTAACGGCGCGGGTAAAACCACTTCCATCGGCAAGCTCACGCGCCATTTGGCGGATGCGGGCGCGACGGTGCTGCTGGCGGCGGCGGACACTTTCCGCGCCGCCGCGCGCGAGCAACTGGCGGTGTGGGCGGGGCGCAACCAGGTCGAGATCATCAGCCAGCACGGGGCCGACCCGGCGGCGGTGGCTTTTGATGCCGTGGCCGCGGGGCGCGCGCGCGGGCAAGATGTGGTGTTGATCGACACCGCCGGACGCTTGCCCACGCAAAAGCACCTG
>JAIRRE010000055.1 GCA_031256125.1 Burkholderiaceae bacterium | reverse complement strand
GCCGCCGGCGTTTTCCGGGTTGGCGCTGGTGATGCTGTAGCTGCCGTCGGCGTTTACCGTGCCCGCAACGCTGCTGCCATCGGGGAAGGTGACGGTGACGGTGCTGCCCGGCTCGGCGGCGCCAGCGGCGCCCGTAACCGTGAGGGTGCCATCGGGGTTTTGTTCAATGCCACCGACTGCTGGCGTCATGGGCGGCGTGGTGTCGGTCCAGGTTTCGGAGGTGGAATTGCTCTGGTTATTCGCTGGGTTGGTATCCGTCACCGTCACGTTGCCGGTGGTTTGAGCGGTATTGGAGGTTTCGGAGAAATTACCGTTGGCGTCCGCCGTGCCGGAGGTGCTGCTGCCATCAGGATAGGTCACGGTAACCGTATCCCCCGGATGGGCTGTGCCTTTGACTGTGAGCGTGCCATCGGGGTTCTGGGTAATGCCGCCGGTGCTGATTTGGGGCGCCGGCGGTTTACCGCCATTGCCTTGGTCGTTGTTGTTGTCGCCCTGGTCATTGCCGCCGCCGTTGCTCAGGGCAATCGCGCCCGCCCCAACGCTGAGGGCGGCCAGCGCAATGCCTGCCGGACCCATGCCGGCCAATGCAACGGTATCCAGGCCAAACGCCGTATCGCTGTACAGTGGGTCGAGCGAATCAATGGAGGAAAAAGTATTGTTCAGAGCCGTGTCGGTGGACAGGTCTATGGTGCCATCGGTGGAGGCGACACTGTTCAGATCGGCCAGCCAGAGCGAACTGCCATCTTCGGCCACCAAATCGTTGCGGCCAGCCTGCGCGTTGGCATCCTGCGGATCCAGGAAGAACCCGTGAATGGTGATCGTCTCACCATTGATCATGGTAATGATCAGGTCGTTGCCCGTGCGCGCCAGCACTTTGATCTGCGCAGGTGAAACCGGCAGTTCAACCACCGAAAACGCCGAGGGCGAAAGAGAAATCTCCTGTCCCGTCAGGGTAGTGGCCTGGTGGGTCGTCTTATTGACGATTGTGATCTGCTGCGGTTGCGAATTAGCCATTTGATTTGCTCCAGGATAAACCGATAATGAAAGAAACTCACGTTTACTACGAGCACACCATCGTATCGGTCACGAATTGGCGAGTACGTATGCACCTGTCATTGAGGCTTGAAAAATACTTTAACACAATCTATGTGACAAAACAATTAATGATTGTGTAAATTTTTTATTGTTACATCTGAAATAAATAGAAACATTTAGAATTTAAGATGCTTGAGATATTCCACGCCACTCCAGAGAGAATTTGTGTTTGATGGAAACAATTAGAAACTGTTGTTGTTTGTGTGTTAGTGCTAGTTTTAATACTGCTCGATATGTGAACCGGTAACGCTTCTTGCCGCTGGCGGGCCGATTCATGTTGGATCGGACGTTCGTACCGTGTTGTTGGACTGGGCGCAATGGCTGTTTCCTACACGCCCGCGCCACGTTGTCCGATACGCGAGCGGCGGTGCAACATCGTTCCCAGAACAAGCCCAAAGCTGGGACGACCTGGGATGCCCGTGTTCTCAAAACAAAAGTCCAGTTCCAAGCCCGTCTGACTTGGCCGGCCTGCGAAAGAGGGAAAAATCAGGGGGTAGCGCTGGCGCCTGTCTTTTCTTCCATAGGTGTTGCATCCTTGACAAATGCATAGACTCCAGCGTTTGCGCGTCGATGCAGACATGCTGCGCATGGCCCAAATACCGAGCGTGGGGCTGGTTGCGGCCACGACAGCCATCGCCATGATGGGACAACGCTTTGCGCCTTGCATCTCAACCCGGATTCAGGCGTGGCAACTGGCGCGGATTTATTCAGCGTTGCCCAAGAGCAAAACGCTGGCGCGAACGATCAAACAGTGGTATCTTTCCCATCGGGCCTTGTTTGTCGAGCAGCTGTATAAGGATTAGGGCAACGCTGAACAAGTCCCTCGCGGCTGGCGCATCCTGGTTTTGGGCGTTTCTTGCTTCGTTGCAAATGCGGCGCGATACCTGCGGGTGTCGCTGCGTTTTGCGCTTGGCTGAAATGGCGGCAGCCAAAAATCACAATCCCCAACTGTAAAGAAAGGATATGGCTAACCTTTAAAGGCAATCAGGCAGCAAACAAGCACAGCGATGCGAAACAAGTGATTAATAACATATTGCTTGTTTGTTCCTTATTTGCCAGGAGGCATCCATATAAGACACCATGCAATGGACCCACGAACACCAGGAATTGCAACGAAATCTGGAACGTTTTATCGATAGCGACATCAACCCGCACGTCGATGAATGGGAAGCCGCCGAAATCTTTCCCGCCAAGGAATTATTTAGAAAGATGGGCGCGCTAGGCTTTCTGGGTATTTCCAAGCCGGTCGCGTTCGGCGGCTTGGGGTTGGACTATTCCTATTCGGTAGCGATGGCCGAGACGCTGGGCCACATCCGCTGCGGCGCGGTGCCGATGGCCATCGGCGTGCAGACCGACATGGCCACGCCGGCGCTGGCGCGTTTTGGCTCCGACGAATTGCGCGCGCAGTTCCTCGCGCCCGCGATCAGCGGCGAGGCGGTGGCCTGCATCGGCGTTTCGGAGCCGGGCGCCGGGTCGGACGTGGCTTCCGTTAAAACCACGGCGCGCAAGGATGGCGGCGACTACGTCATCAACGGCAGCAAGATGTGGATTACCAACAGCCTGCAAGCGGACTGGATGTGCCTGCTGGCCAATACTTCTGAGGGCGCGGTACACCGCAACAAGTCGCTGATCGTCGTGCCAATGGACGCCAAGGGCATTTCGGTGGAGCGCAAGATCCGCAAAATCGGCATGAACGCCTCTGACACCGGGCTGATTCACTTCGACGACGTGCGGGTGCCCCAGCGCAACCGCATCGGTGAGGAAGGGCAGGGCTTTACCTACCAGATGCTGCAATTCCAGGAAGAGCGCCTGTGGGCTGCCGCCGGGAACCTGCGCGCGATGGACGAGTGCATCGACGCCACCATCGAATACGCCCGCGAGCGCAAATTGTTTGGCGCCAGCCTGCTGGACAACCAGTGGGTGCATTTCAAGCTGGCCGAACTCAAAACCGAAGTGGAGGCGCTGCGCGCGCTGACCTATCGGGCCTGCGAGCTTTACATCAGCGGGCAGGACGTGACGGCACTGGCTTCGATGGCCAAGCTCAAGACCGGGCGACTCTCGCGCATCGTGCCCGACACCTGTTTGCAATTCTGGGGCGGCATGGGCTTTACCTGGGAAAACCGGGTTTCACGCTTTTACCGCGACGGGCGCCTCACGTCCATCGGCGGCGGCGCTGACGAGGTGATGCTCTCCATCATCTGCAAACACATGAAGACGCTGCCGCGCCGTCAGGCATGATAAGGAATCATGCCATGCAGCGCGCACAACCGGGCCATCCATTGAGCCTGTCATTCGATTCGGTGCTGATCGCCAACCGTGGCGAAATTGCGTTGCGCATTATGCGCACCGCACGGCGTATGGGGCTGCGCGTGATCGCCGTGTATTCCGAGGCCGACCGCGGTGCGCCGCACGTTCGCGCCGCCGACCTGGCGCTGCCGATTGGCGGTGCGCTACCGGCCGAGTCTTATCTGAACATCGACGCCCTGCTGGCAGCAGCGCGTGCCAGCGGCGCAGGCGCGGTGCATCCGGGCTATGGGTTCCTGGCCGAAAACGACGCCTTCGCGCAAGCATGCGTTGATGCCGGTCTGACCTTCATCGGGCCGCCCGCCGCAGCCATCCGGGAGATGGGCAACAAGGCGGGCGCCAAACGTCCGATGCAGGCTGCGGGCGTGCCGTGCGTGCCCGGTTATCAGGCCGGGGAAGGCGGGGATGCTGATCTGTCGGGCGAACGCATGGCGCAGGAAGCCGCGCGCATTGGTTACCCCGTCATGATTAAGGCGGCGGCGGGCGGCGGCGGGCGCGGGATGCGCCGCGTGGATCGCGCCGAAGACTTTGCCGCCGCCTTGCAATCGGCGCGCTCGGAAGCCGAACATGCGTTTTCGTCGGGCGAGCTGATTCTGGAAAAAGCCATCCTGGAGCCGCGCCACATCGAAATCCAGGTGTTTGCCGACGCGCACGGCAACGTGGTTCATTTGGGCGAGCGCGACTGTTCGGTGCAACGCCGTCACCAGAAGCTGATTGAGGAATCGCCCTCGCCCGCCGTCTCGCCCGAGTTGCGCGCGCGCATGGGCGAAGTCTCGGTCGCCGCCGCGCGCGCCATTGGCTATGTGGGCGCGGGCACGCTGGAATTCCTGCTCGATGGTCAGGGGCGCTTTTATTTCATGGAGATGAACACCCGCTTGCAGGTCGAGCACGCGGTTACCGAGGCGGTGATCGGCGTCGATCTGGTCGAATGGCAGTTGCGCGTGGCGCTGGGTGAAGCGCTGCCACTGTCGCAGGCCGAAATCGACGCGCGGCGAATCATCGGCGGCCACGCCATCGAAGCGCGCCTGTGCGCCGAAGACCCCAGCCAGAACTTTCTGCCCCAGAGCGGCACGGTGGCGCGGTGGCGTGCGCCGCGCGATGCGCGCACCGATCATGCGCTGGCCGATGACCTGGTCATTTCGCCTTACTACGATTCGATGCTGGCCAAAATCGTCGCCCACGGCGCCAACCGCGACGACGCGCGGCGGCGGCTGGCGCGCGCGCTGGACGATTGTTTGCTGCTGGGCATTACCAGCAACCGCCGCTTTCTGCGCCAGTGCGTCACCCATCCGGCGTTTGCCGCCGGGCAGGCCACTACCGCCTTCATCGAACAGCACTTTCCGGCGCCGGTGCGGCAGGCAACGCAGCCGGACGCGCTGACGCGCTACGCCGCCATCGCGCTGTTGGCGCATCTGCACGGCCAAGCTGGTGAACACCGCTACCCGGTCGAACTGCAAGGCTGGTCGAGCAGCTACCCGTACCCGCGCCTGATCCGTGCCACGCTGGACGGGCAAGCCTTGGAAATGCGCGCCCGGACGCTGGCCGCTGGGGACTGTGCCGGGCGCTGGGAACTGACCGAGGGCGCGGACGCCATCACCGCCAGCATCGAATCAGACGATGGCGCAGGCCGGGTCACGCTGCGCATCGGCGAGCGCATCTGCCCTATCGACTACGCCTGGACGGACGGTGTTTGCCACTTCGTGCTCGAAGGCGCGGAATACACCGCGCGGGACGCCACCTACGCCAAGGCCGAGCGCGATGGCGGTGCGGCGGGCCATGGCCGCGTCAGCGCACCGATGAATGGGCGGGTAGCGGCGCTGCACGTTGCGCCGGGCGTCGCCGTGTCGGCGGGGCAGACCCTGCTGACCATCGAGGCCATGAAAATGGAACACGCCATTGTTGCGCCGCGCGCCGGCACGGTAGCGGGCTTGTTCACCCAGGCGGGCGCGCAGGTGGCGCCCGGCCAGTTGCTGATCGAAATCGGAACGGAGGGCTGCTGACAGAATCTCCCCGGCCAGTAAGCGTCAGACGTTTTCGCCAGCCGTGAGAGACTTATTCAGGGCCGCTCTCAATTACGCCCAAACTTCACCCGGCCAATGTCCAGCGCCGGGCGCTTTATCGTGCGTCGGTGCTGGCTTGCGTTCATCCTTGCAGATGCCGCCCTGCAATCCCTGCGAGCTTGAACATGCCCACGCTGTCCGCTCCCAACAGCGGGCGCAGCTTGGCGTCGGCAACGATGGTGCGCTTGTCCTTGGGGTCTTGCAGGCTGTTGGCCTTGATGTAGTCCCAGAGTTTTTTCATGACCTCGCCGCGGCCAAAGGGGCCGGGGCCAATGATGGCGGCGAGTTGCGGGCTGGGCATCAGGCTGCCCGCGCGCGGGGTTTTGGCAGCGGCGGTCTTGCGGGCTGCCGTCTTGCTGGCTGTTTTGGCGGTGGCCCTGGCCGATGTCTTGGCAGGGGCAGCAGACGCCGTTCCTGCTGCTCCTAATTTGGGAGCGGTTGAAGCGCTTTTGGCGCCATATCGCCCGCGCCGCTTGGCATCGCCTTC
>JAIRRE010000050.1 GCA_031256125.1 Burkholderiaceae bacterium | reverse complement strand
CCCTGCTGTTCAATGTGCGCGAAAACCGCTGGGACGCCGATTTGCTGCGCCTGCTGAATATTCCCGACACATTGCTGCCGCAGGTAGTGCCATCGAGTGCGCACATTGCGGACATTGACGCCGCCCATCTGGGCCGCGCTCTGCCCCTGGGCGGCATCGCCGGCGATCAGCAGGCGGCGCTATTCGGCCAGGCGTGTTTCCGCGCCGGTATCGCCAAGAACACTTACGGAACTGGCTGCTTTGCCCTGATGCACACCGGCGGCCACTTCCGGCCTTCGGGCAATGGGCTGCTCGTGACCCGCGCGGCACAAAGCGATGGGCCGCCGCAGTACGCACTGGAAGGCAGCGTGTTCATAGGCGGTGCGGTGGTGCAGTGGCTGCGCGACGGCCTGCGCGCCATCGAAAGCAGTGCACAGGTACAAACCCTGGCGCAAAGCGTACCGGACGCGGGCGGCGTGATGATGGTGCCAGCCTTTACCGGCCTGGGCGCGCCCTACTGGAATGCGCGTGCGCGCGGCGTCATTACCGGATTAACGCGCGGTAGTACCCTGGCGCACATTGCGCGCGCTGCGTTGGAAAGCATCGCTTACCAGAGCGCCGCGCTGTTGCAGGCGATGAACCGCGACGCCGTGGCCGCGGGCGGCGCGCCGGTGGCTGAGTTGCGCGTGGATGGCGGCGCCAGCGTGAACGATTTGCTGATGCAATTTCAGGCCGATTTGCTGGGCGTGCCGGTGGTACGCCCAGCCGTCACCGAAACCACCGCCTGGGGCGCCGCCGCCCTGGCCGGATTGGCGAGCGGCGTTTACAGCGGCCCCGACGAACTGGCCAGCCTGTGGCGCGCCGAACGCCGCTTTACCCCGACTCTGGATCGCGCACAAGCCGCCGAAGCCATGGCGCGCTGGGAACAGGCGGTGCGGCAGGCGACGGTGGAGTAAGGCCCAGGCCGTTCAGTGCGTGGGCTTGTCGGGCTGCTTGGACGCATCTTTGTGCTGCGCTGGAGCCGGAGCATTGTTGTGCTGGGCTGGTGCGTTGTTATGCTGCGCTGGAGGGTTGCTGTGTTGCGTTGACACATTGTTGTGTTGGGCGGGCGCATTGTTGTGCGGCCTTGCGTTATTGCTGCGCTGCCAGCTACGCCCGCCACCTCTGTTGGCCAACGAGTTGGAAAGCGAATCCAGAAAGATGCCCAAAAATTCCTGGATACTCGAAGTATCCTGGTCGTCCTGCCCGTTGGCAGCTTGTTGTGCCGCCGCCCTGCTATGCCACTGCTCGGCCTGGTTGTGATCCTGCGCCACGCCCAGCCCCTTGTCATACAGATCGCCCAAGCTGGCTTGCGCGTCAGGATTCCCTTGTTCGGCAGCTTTGAGGTACCACTGCGCGGCCTGGCCGTAGTCCTGCGCAACGCCCTGGCCGTTGCAATAAAGATCGCCCAGGCGGTCCTGTGCGGGGGCGTTTCCTTGTTCCGCCGCTTTGCGGTACCACTGCGCCGCCTGGCCCCAGTCTTGCGCAACAACGCCCTGACCGCTATAGAGCCAACCCAAATGGAACTGCGCGTCAACGTTTCCTCGTTCCGCCGCTTTGCGGAACCATTGCATCGCCTGGCCGTAGTCCTGCGCAACGCCATCGCCGGCCAGATAGAGCAGGCCCAGGTTGTACTGTGCATCGGCGTTTCCTTGATCCGCCGCTTTGCGGAACTCCTGCACAATGGCCTGACCGTTGTTCCTATAGAGCAAATCCAGATTGTTCTGCGCGAGGGTGAACCCTTGTTCCGCCGCCTTGCGGTACCACTGTGCGGCCTGGCTGTAGCTTCGGGCAACGCCCTGCCCCTTCTCATACAGAACGCCCAGGCTGGTCTGCGCCATGTCATTGCCTTGTTCGGCCGCTTTACGGAACCACTGCGCCGCCTGACCATAGTCTTGCGTAACACCCTTGCTGTCTCTATAGAAAACGCCAAGATTGTTTTGCGCGAAGGCGCTTCCCTGTGCCGCCGCCTTGCGGTACCACTGCATGGCTTGGCCGTAGTCCTGCACAACGCCCCAACCGTTCTCATAAAGCCAGCCCAGGTTGAACTGGGCGTCGGCATTTCCCTGTTCGGCTGCCTTGCGGAACCACTGCTCGGCCTGACCGTAATCCTGCGCAACACCCTGACCGTTCTCATACAGAGTGCCCAGGTTGTTCTGAGCATTAGCGTCCCCCTGTTCCGCAGCTTTGCGGTAATCGGCCGAGGTGTCGGCGCACGCCCATAAAGCTGACACGAGGGCGCACGCCAAAACGGTACGGGCAGTAATGCGGCAGAAAAATTTCATGGCTTTCCGTACCCCCGCAGTAATCAAGGCTTTAGCGTTTTCGCGCCGGAGGCAAATCAGTACACGCCCCATGCACCGCCTCAGCCGCCAAGCCAATGCTTTCCCCCAGCGTGGGGTGCGGGTGGATGGTGTGGCCGATGTCCAGCGCGTCCGCGCCCATTTCGATAGCCAGCGCCACTTCGCCGATCAGGTCGCCCGCGTGCGTGCCGACGATGCCGCCGCCGACAATGCGGCCGCTGGCTTGCTCGAACAGCAGTTTGGTGAAACCCTCGTCGCGCCCATTGGCAATGGCGCGGCCCGATGCCGCCCACGGAAACAGGCCCTTCTTCACCGCGATGCCTTGCGCCTTGGCCTGGTCTTCGGTCAGGCCGACCCATGCGACTTCCGGGTCGGTGTAAGCCACGGCGGGAATCACGCGCGCGTCGAACGCCGCGCGGGCCAGTTTTTCGTCGCCCTTCAATTCACCCGCGATGACTTCGGCGGCCACGTGACCTTCGTGCACCGCCTTGTGCGCCAGCATCGGCTGGCCCACGATGTCGCCGATGGCGAAGATGTGCGGCGCGCTGGTGCGCATCTGCGCATCGACCGCAATGAAGCCGCGTTCGTTCACCGCGACGCCCGCCGCCTGTGCGCCGATGCGTGCGCCGTTGGGGCTGCGGCCCACGGCTTGCAGCACCAGGTCGTAGGTTTGCGGCGGCGGCGCGCCATCGCCTTCAAAAGTCACTTCGATACCCGCGTCGGTTGCACGCGCCGCCACGGTCTTGGTTTTGAGCATGATGCGATCAAAGCGCGGCGCGTTGACTTTTTGCCAGACGCGCACCAGATCGCGGTCAGCGCCGGGCATCAGGCCGTCGAGCATTTCCACCACATCCAGCCGCGCGCCCAGCGTGGAATAGACCGTGCCCATTTCCAGGCCGATGATGCCGCCGCCCAGAATCAGCATCCGCCTCGGCGCGTGCGCCAGCGCCAGCGCGCCGGTGGAATCGACGATGCGCGGGTCTTGCGGCATGAACGGCAGGCGCACCGCCTGGCTGCCCGCGGCGATGATGGCGCGCTTGAGTTGCACGGTCTTGACGCCGCCGGTTTTGGCCTGGCCCGGCCCGGCGGTTTCCTCGACTTTCAGTTGATTGGGGCCGGTAAACGTCCCCACGCCGCGCAGCAACGCGACCTTGCGCATTTTGGCCATCGCCGCCAGGCCGCCGGTAAGTTTGGCGATGACTTTGTCCTTGTGCGCGCGCAGTTTGTCGCGGTCGATCTTGGGCGCGTCGAAATCCACACCGATGGCCGCCAAATGGCGCGCTTCATCCATCACGCTCGCCACATGCAGCAAGGCTTTGGAAGGAATGCAGCCAACGTTCAGGCACACGCCGCCGAGCGTGGCGTAGCGTTCCACCACCACCACCGACAAGCCCAGATCGGCGGCGCGGAACGCCGCGCTATAGCCGCCCGGCCCGCCGCCGAGCACCAGCACATCGCAGGTCAAATTGCTTTCACTCATGGCGCGCTCCTCACAACACGATGCGGCGCAAATCGGCCAGCAGCGCGGCCAGATAGGCATTGAAGCGCGCCGCCGCCGCGCCGTCGATCACGCGGTGGTCATACGAGAGCGACAGCGGCAGCGTCAGGCGCGGCGCAAAAGCCTGGCCGTCCCATACGGGCTTCAAGTACGAGCGCGACAAGCCCAGGATCGCCACCTCCGGCGCATTGATGATGGGCGTGAAGTGCGTGCCGCCGATACCGCCCAGCGATGAGATCGAAAAACAGCCGCCCTGCATGTCCGCCACGGCCAGTTTGCCTTCGCGCGCTTTTTTGGCGAGATCGGCGGTCTCTTGCGCGATTTGCAGTACGCCTTTCTGGTCGGCGTCCTTGAGCACAGGCACCATCAGGCCATTGGGGGTATCGGCGGCAAAACCGATGTGGTAATAGCGTTTGAGGATCAGGCTGTCGCCGTCGAGCGAAGCGTTGAACTCCGGGAACTTTTTGAGCGCCGCCACCGCCGCCTTGATGACGAAGGCCAGCATCGTGACCTTGATGCCGGCCTTGCCGTTTTCCTGGTTGAGTTGCATGCGCAAGGCTTCCAGGTCAGTGATGTCGGCCTCGTCGTTGTTGGTGACGTGCGGAATCAGCACCCAGTTGCGGTGCAGGTTGGCGCCGCTGATTTTCTTGATGCGGGGCAGTGGCTGCGGCGTAACCGGCCCGAACTTGGCGAAATCCACCTGCGGCCACGGCAGCAGCCCCAATGCCGCGCCGCCGCCCGCGCCGCTTTGCGCTTGGGTTTGCTGTTGGCCCGCCATCACCGCGCGGGTAAAGGCTTGCACGTCGGCCTGCGTGATGCGGCCCTTGGCGGCGCTGCCCTTGACTTCAGCCAACGGCACGCCCAGTTCACGCGCAAATTTGCGCACCGATGGCGAGGCATACGGCAACCCGACCGGCGCTGCGCCGGGCTGATGCGGCGGCATGGCCTGGGCCGCAGCGGATGCTGGCGGCGTTTGCGAGGTTTGCAGGATTTGCGAAGGTTGGGGCGTGGGCGTCTGGCTTGTGCCATCGCCCTGCCCTGCCGAGGCCGGAGCCGCAGCGGGCACTTGTGGCGTGGCGCTGGCGCTTTCCACCACAGCCAGCAAATCGCCCTGGTTGACCTTGTCGCCGAGCTTGACTTTCAAGTCCTTGACCACGCCCGCCGCACTCGACGGAATCTCCATCGACGCCTTGTCCGATTCCACCGTGACCAGCGATTGCTCGGCCTTGACCGTATCGCCGGACTTAACCAGGATTTCGATCACCGCGACATTTTTGAAATCGCCGATGTCGGGCACCCGCACTTCGACCAGGCGCGGCTGGCCTAACGGTTGCACCGGGGCGGCGGACGTCGTCGGCGCTGCAACCGGCGCGGCCTGGCTAGCCTGACCGCTCACGGCGGGGGAACTGGATGCAAGACCAGCGCCCGCACTCGTTTGCGCCGTCTCCAGCAACAGGATGACCGACCCTTCGCTGATCTTGTCGCCGAGCTTGACTTTGAGTTCCTTGACCACGCCCGCCGCGCTCGACGGAATCTCCATCGACGCCTTGTCCGATTCCACCGTGACCAGCGATTGCTCGGCCCTGACCGTATCGCCGGGCTGGACCAGGATTTCGATCACCGCGACATTTTTGAAATCGCCGATGTCCGGCACTTTGATTTCCACTGTGCTCATGTCCGCCTCCCTCACGCCAGCAGCGGGTTGATCTTGTCGGCATTCAGGCCGTACTTGGTGATGGCCTCCTGTACTCTGGATACGGGCAGCGCGCCCGCATCGGCCAGCGCCTTGAGCGCGGCGGCGGCAATGTGGTAGCGGTCGATCTCGAAGTGCGCGCGCAGCCGGCGGCGGAAGTCGCTGCGCCCAAAGCCGTCGGTGCCCAGCACCGTGTAGCCGCAACCCTTGGGCATGAAGGCGCGAATCTGGTCGGCATAGGCCTTGACGTAATCGGTGGCGGCGACCACCGGCCCAGGGTGGCCTGCCAGTTGCTGCGTAACGAAAGGTATGCGCTGCTTTTCAGTGGGATGCAGCCGATTCCAGCGTTCGGCATCGCGCCCATCGCGCGCCAGTTCGTTGAAACTGGGGCAGCTCCAGACGTTGGTGGCCACGCCCCAATCCTGTTCCAGCAGGGTCTGCGCCGCGATCGACTCGCGCAGAATCGAACCGCTGCCCAGCAACTGCACCATCGGCGCGTTCTGTCCATTCATGGCGGGCGCGGGCCGGCACAGGTACATGCCCTTGATGATCTGCTCCTCGGTGCCAGCTTGCAGCCCCGGCATGGCGTAATTTTCGTTGAGCAAGGTGAGGTAATAAAAAACATCTTCCTGCTTTTCCACCATGCGCTTCAAGCCGTGGTGCAGGATCACGCCGACCTCGTGCGCGAAGGTCGGGTCGTAGCTGACGCAGTTGGGAATCAGTCCGGCCTGAATCTGACTGTGGCCGTCTTCGTGCTGCAAGCCCTCGCCATTGAGCGTGGTGCGCCCGGAAGTGCCGCCCAGTATGAAACCGCGCGCCAGCATGTCGCCGGCGGCCCAGGCCAGATCGCCAAAACGCTGGAAGCCGAACATCGAGTAATAGATGTAGAACGGCACCATGATGCGGTTGTTGTTGCTGTAGCTGGTCGCGGCGGCGATCCAGCTGGCCATGCCGCCCGCTTCGGTAATGCCCTCTTGCAGAATCTGGCCCTTGGCGTCTTCGCGGTAGTACATCACCTGGTCCTTGTCCACCGGGGTGTACTGCTGGCCAGCCGGGTTGTAGATGCCGATCTGGCGGAACAGCCCTTCCATGCCGAAGGTGCGCGCCTCGTCCACCAGAATCGGCACCACGCGCGGCCCCAGCGCCTGGTCGCGCAACAACTGGTTCAAAAAGCGCACGTAGGCTTGCGTGGTCGAAATCTCGCGCCCCTCGGCAGTCGGTTCAAGCACCATGCGAAAGGTATCCAGCGCGGGCACGGTAAAGCGCTCGTCGCTCTGGGTGCGCCGCTGCGGCAGGTAGCCGCCCAGCGCTTGGCGGCGCTCGTGCAGGTACTTCATCTCCGGCGTGTCGTCGGCTGGTCTATAAAACGGCAGGCTGTCCAGTTCGCTGTCGGGCACCGGAATGTTGAAGCGATCGCGGATGTAGCGGATGTCCTCATCGTCGAGCTTCTTGGTCTGGTGCACGGTGTTCTGGCCCTCGCCCACCTTGCCCATGCCGTAACCCTTGATGGTCTTGACCAGCACCACCGAAGGCTGGCCCCGGTGCTGGTAAGCGGCATGAAAAGCGGCATACACCTTCTCCGGGTCGTGGCCGCCACGGCGCAGATCGAATATCTCCTCATCGCTCATGTGCTCGACCAGCTTGGCCGTCTCCGGGTATCTGCCGAAGAAATGTTTGCGCACATAGGCACCGTCGTTGGCCTTGAACGCCTGATAGTCGCCGTCCAGCGTTTCCATCATCAACTGGCGCAGCTTGCCGCTCGTGTCGCGCGCCAGCAGCGGGTCCCAGCCCTTGCCCCAGATCAGCTTGATGACGTTCCAGCCCGAACCGCGGAACTCGCCTTCGAGTTCCTGGATGATCTTGCCGTTGCCGCGCACCGGGCCGTCCAGCCGTTGCAGGTTGCAGTTGATGACGAAAATCAAGTTGTCGAGCTTTTCGCGCGCCGCCAGGCTAATGGCGCCGAGCGATTCCACCTCGTCCATTTCGCCGTCGCCGCAGAACACCCAGACCTTGCGCCCCGTAGTGTCGGCAATGCCGCGCGCGTGCAGATACTTCAGGAAACGCGCCTGGTAGATACCCATCAGCGGCCCCAGCCCCATCGACACCGTGGAAAACTGCCAGAACTCCGGCATCAACTTGGGGTGTGGATAGCTGGATAGCCCCTTGCCGCCCACTTCCTGGCGGAAATTTTCCAGTTGCTCCTCGGTCAGCCGCCCTTCGAGATAGGCGCGTGCATAAATACCGGGCGCGGAGTGGCCCTGAAGGTAGAGCAAATCGCCGCCGTGGTTGGCGCTCTCGGCGTGCCAAAAATGGTTGTACCCGGCGCCCAGCATGGACGCCAGCGAAGCAAACGAACCGATGTGCCCGCCCAGATCGCCCCCTTCGGGAGGATGCAGCCGGTTGGCCCTGACCACCATCGCCATGGCGTTCCAGCGCATGTAGGCGCGCAGACGTTTTTCGATGGCGATGTTGCCCGGGCAACGCGCCTCTTGATCGGGTGCAATGGTGTTGACGTAGGCGGTATTGGCCGAAAAAGGCCGGTCGATGCCGTACTGGCGCGCATGGTCGAGCAGTTGTTCGAGCAAGCCGTGCGCGCGTTCCGGGCCGCCCTGCTCGATCACGGCGCTGAGCGCGTCGGTCCATTCGCGCGTTTCTTGGGCATCGGCATCAATCTGGCCGGTAACAGAGGCTTGAGGTTGTGCGGACATCGCGTCGAACTCCTTTCCTTTATCGAATCAAGCGAGTGTGTCATGGAACCAGGATGATCGCATGAATTTAGGGTTTTTCGAATTACGGCATTCATTACCACAATAAGAAATCAACCCGTTGCGCTCCTCCTCGATAAGCGTGCGCGAAAACCATAGCTATTTCCGCAATTCGTGACATCGTCAAAGCGTAGCCTGCTTCCAGCAGGGTGCGATGATCCAAGGGCGCTTTTGAGCACTCTTGCGCTCGTCGCGCGCGCTGACCGCATAGCTCGGACAGAGCGTTTAGGCCAGAGTTGGCCAAAACACGGCGATTGAGGCAACTTATTGCGCGATGGCCGGGACGAACAGGGCCACCGGCCCAACTGGTCGCATCAGGAACGCTTTGCGCATGTGCCGCTGGAGCTGGCCGGCGATGAGAACTGCATCATGGCCCCAGGCACCTTTGCGCCCAGGCAGGTGTGGTTCGAGTAAAGCCCAAGTGTGATCGTCGATGTCGTGGCGGCGATGGGCAGGTAACTATTTACTAGCGCTGTTGTTGGGTGAATTCATGGGCCAAACGTCGCACAGTTTGCTTGATTTATCAAGCTCGTGACGGCACTATCTAGCAAGGCAAGACTCTGGCCGAAGTTCAACAAATGCAGGCGACACAGGCAGGCCAGTGGGTGGCTGCGCTTGATGGGTTGATGGTGGGGTATCGGGTGCGATGTTGATGCCAAGACAGGAAAAACCCCAACGCTCAAAAGATGCCTGTCCGCAATAGGCGAGAGTCAACGTTGCCACAAGATCAAAAATGCTCGAAAAATAACCAACTCATGTTCTAGCCCATCTCGCGGAAACGGCGCGGCGGGCGCAAAAATTAGCTTATTTTTTAAAAAACGGGCAGGATGGAGCTTGGGGAAGGAGTTGAATGGATGTAGACAGGCACTTGTATTGGAGCGCAGAATTTGAGCTTTCCATCCTCAAGCCAGAGATGAATGTTGTTCTCAACCAGTTCAGAAACCAGTGTTTCGATACTCATAATTCACCTTCAACGTATTCTTGTTCGTCCATGGTCTCGGAGAGCGCTACCTTCTGGCTTATAGCCATGAGTAAATCAATATGCGCCCCTAGTTTTTCAATCGTGCC
>JAIRRE010000009.1 GCA_031256125.1 Burkholderiaceae bacterium | reverse complement strand
GTCGGCATCGATGCTCGATTGCGCCGCGCCCGCATCGCTCAGCCCTTGCGGGTTGGTCACGAGGCTGGCGGCCTTGGTATGAATTCGGTCGAGCGTGGCCAACAGGTCTGTAATTTTGCCGCGCGTTGACGCATCGTGCGTGGCCGACAGTTTTAGATCGCTGTTGCCATCGAGCAGGTTCTGCGCAGTGCCACGCAAGGTTACAAGGTCCTTGTCCAGCCCCTGCGCCGCTTGCCCGCTCATCCCGGCTGGAACAAGCATCTCGCTGGTGGATTTGCCTATGCGCTCGGTAAGCATCACCAATTGCCCGGCGGCAGAAATTTCGGCGGGCGAACTGCCCCGCTGCACCTCAAGCGTCGAAATCTGATTGGCGGCGTCGAGCAAGCTGGCCGACTGACTGTGAATGACACGCAGCGCCGCGCTCGCGTTGATTAGGGCCTGCTGCTGGGCAATGATGACACTGGCATTCTTGCCGGCACGATCGGCCAGCGGCGCGATCTTGCCCAACTCATCGGCATAGTCCGCCCCCAAGTTGGAGCGCAAACGGTTCAGACTGCCGGACAGCGCACGGCTGCTTTCGACCAGTTCGCTGAACGCGCCTGGGCTGCCCGCTATCGCCTGCGAGGCCGATTTGGACAGGCGCTGCGATTGCAGCAGCGCTTCGCCCACAGCGCCGGCGCCGCCAAAGGCGCGTTCGGTGCGCGAGATAGTCCACCAACCCGCTACCAACAGCGCAATCAGCCCGACCACCAATAGCAACCATAACAATCTCTGGCGCGCCGCCGCGCCCGCACTCGGCAATGCACCATCGCCCTCGATGTCTTCTTCTTCGAACGAGTCGCCATCTTCCTGAAAGGACGCGCTTTGCGCCTGGCGCGGATAGGCCGAGGCGTCTTCCGGCGGCGCCAACATATCGACGGGCGTCTGCCCATCATCCTCGATCTGTTGGGTCGGTGTAGCGCTGCGTGGCGCATCGGCCTCCGGTTTTCTTTTCTTGAACCATGCCATAACTTTGAATCCTGTTGCGATAAATCGTGCGTGTGCCGGGAGCTGAACCTAATCAACCGCCTATGCCCAGAAATGCCGGGTTGCCCGACAGACGTTGCAGGTTGATCTCCTGCCACCTGCGCCCTTGGGCATCGATATAGGCGTAACCATAGTAATCGGGCGCATCGGACGCGGGCGCCTCCGAGCGGGTGAATGTATCGGGCGTGCGCAGTCCCATTAGCCGGTCGATCAACAAAGCGCCGCCCGCTTCCAGCAGCGGATTGAACACCACCAGCCGGCACTGCGCCAGATCGCTTTCAGTGCGCAGGGAAGGCGACGTTTTATCACCGGCCGACAGAAATTCCGCCAGATCGACCACCCCGAACAGACCTCCGCGCAAGTTGGCCACGCCCAGAAACCAGGGTTGAGCGTGCGGCACATGCCAGACCCCGGCCCACGGGAAAATTTCCCCCGCGTGACTGAGCGGAAACAGCAGCGCCCGCTGACCCGATTCGACAGCCAGCCACGAAGCCACCACGCCAGCAGTCTGCGCCGATTGCAGCCGCTGAGCCAGACGGCTTTGAAATTCGCGGAGGGCTTGCTTGTTGGCAGCCATTGCGGATTAACCCAGAGCCTGAATTTTAGACAGCAAGTCCTCAGGACGCACTGGCTTTACGATGTAGTCGCGCGCTCCCTGCCGCATTCCCCAGACGCGATCGGTTTCCTGATCCTTGCTGGTACACAGGATGATGGACACGTCCGCGTAACGCGGATCGCGTGTGATTGCGCGCGTGAGTTGAAAACCGTTCGTGCCTGGCATCACCACGTCCATCAACACCAGATCGGGCTTGGATTGGCCGAGCTTGTTTTGCGCCTCGTCGGCGTCCTGCGCGGTATCGACCTCGAAACCGGCATTGCGCAATATCCCTCCCAGATGGACCAGCTCGGTCTTCGAATCGTCCACGATCAACACTTTGCGAATAGGCATCAGGCACCCTCCTGTCGTGCATTGCCAAACTGCTCAACGGCTTGCAGCAATTGATCCTTGGTGAAAGGCTTGGTCAGATACTCCTGGGAGCCAACCATGCGTCCACGCGCTTTGTCGAACACGCCATCTTTGGACGAGAGCATGACCACCGGCGTGGCGGCAAAGCGCTCGTTCCTCTTGATGATGGCGCAGGTCTGATAGCCGTCCAGGCGCGGCATCAAAATGTCGCAAAAGATCAAATCGGGCTGACTGTCGTTGATCTTGGAAAGTGCATCAAAGCCATCCTCGGCCAGTGTCACCGCGTGACCGCCCTGCTTGAGAAAAATTTCCGCGCTACGCCGGATGGTGTTACTGTCGTCGATCACGAGTACTTTCTTAGACTCACTCACAAGTTACTCCTTTGGACCGCGCGATCGTTACCTCGACACGCACGCTCCGCTGCGCCTACACATGCACCCAGCCTTAAGGCAGCGGCGCCTGCATAATGCAACCAATTGTATGAGAGCCTCGCAGCCTGACCGCCTCCTTACCGTTTCCAAAGGCGCAGACTGCCCCGACCTCCCGCGGATGGATGAACCTTAAACCTCTGCGCGTGGCGCGTTAGCGACATTTGCGGCACACATTGTGCGCCAGTCCGTTGAACCCCTTGACACTGCTTTTTGCCCATGACTTTTGATTCCCACGCCAATGAAAAATTAATGGCCCGTGCGCGCGCCATCATCCCCGGCGGCGTCAGCTCGCCCGTGCGCGCTTTTGGCGCGGTGGGTGGTACGCCGCCATTCATCGCCCACGCCGCCGGCCCGTATCTGTTTGACGCAGCCGGGCAACGCTATATCGACTACATCGGCTCTTGGGGGCCGATGATTTTGGGCCATGCGCATCCGGCGGTGCTCGAAGCGGTAATTCGCGCGCTCGGCCAGGGTTGGTCGTTTGGCGCGCCCACCGAACGCGAACTGGAATTGACCGAGGCCATTTTGGCGCTCTACCCCTCCATTGACATGCTGCGCCTGGTCAACTCCGGTACCGAAGCGGGCATGTCCGCCATCCGGCTGGCGCGCGGTGTCACGGGCCGCACCAAGATCATCAAGTTCGAGGGCTGCTACCACGGCCACGCCGACGCACTGCTGGTCAAGGCCGGATCGGGTCTGGCAACCTTCGGCAACCCGACCAGCGCGGGCGTGCCGCCGGAAGTGGTGCGCGATACGCTGGTGCTCGAATACAACGGCATCGCACAACTGGAAGCCGCGTTCAGCGAACATGGCGGCGCGATTGCGGGCCTGATTCTGGAGCCAATCGCAGGCAACATGGGTTTTGTGCGCGCCAGCGTCCCCTTCATGCGCCGCTGTCAGGAACTGTGCCGCCAATACGGCGCGCTGTTCATTTGCGATGAAGTCATGACCGGTTGCCGCGTCGCTCTGGGTGGCGCGCAAAGCCTGTATGCGCGCCAAATCCCCGATTTCGCGCCAGACATCACGGTGCTGGGCAAAGTCATCGGCGGCG
>JAIRRE010000323.1 GCA_031256125.1 Burkholderiaceae bacterium | reverse complement strand
CTGGTCCGAGACGGGAGTGGTCACGAGTTTCGATCCAACATAGCAAAAACAGCGGGGATGGGTAAAGGTAAATGCCACGCGCCGCGACCCAAAAACAAGCGCGAGCGGAGCGGCACTATAGCAGCACAGGCATGAGACAGACAGCCGTTCCCTCCATCCCCGCGCAAACAACGCGGATTTGTCTTGACAACCGCCTGCGGCAACCCCGAACCGAAAAAGCGCCGGTATAAAACAAAGGTAGTAAAAAAATAAGGGCGGCACAAAAGGCCACCCTTACTGTGTTGCTAAAACACATCCCCCGCACCTAACTTGTCAGCCGCGTCCGGGGTTACCGCTTGCTTGTTACCGCGTCGAGCTTACTGGCTGGCGGCATCACTAACCGCAGGCGCGGCAGCGCTGGCACCATCCGCAGCCACAGGGACCGGTGTCGCGGCGGCGGGTTCCACTCCGCCACCCTTGCCCCAGACATAGGCGGTCAGGATATCAATCTGCGCGGGCGTGAACTTGTTACCCCATGCCGGCATAAACCGGACGATGCCGTGGTCATTACCATTGCCCCCATTAATCTGAGCTGTGATGCCATCCAGGGTGGGCTGCCGCATATACCACTTGGCGCCCTTGGCCAGATTGGGCGCACCCAGCAGCGGGTTACCCTTGCCATCGGCTCCGTGGCAGGCGGCGCAAACGGTCTTGAACTTGGCCTCGCCCTGCGCGGCGCGCACCGCGTCGTTAGGCTGACCAGCAAGGCCGAGCACGTAGTTGGCGACGTTCTTTACGTCGTCCGGCGTGCCAAGCACAGTCCCCTGCGGCGGCATTACCGGAGTGCGCCCATTGACGATGGTGTCATGAATGGCCTGCGGCGTGCCACCCCAGATCCAGCTTTTAGCCGTCAGATCGGGGAAGCCCCCCACCGCCGAGCCTTTGGCGTCCGAGCTATGGCACTGGGCACAGTTGTTCATAAACAAGCTGTCACCAATCTTCATGGCCTGCGGATCCTGCGCCAATTGCTCGGTAGTCTTGCCCGCGAAAGCGGCATAGACCGGGGCCATTTCCTGGTTGCCTTGCTGCATCTCTTCGCGGAACTGCTTGTGCGAAGTCCAGCCCAAAGCGCCTGGGTAGAAGCCCAAACCGGGGTACAGGGCGAAGTAAATCAGCCCGAACAGGCACATGAAAACGAACAGGCCAACCCACCAGCGCGGCAGCGGGTTATTGAACTCGCGCAGATCCTCGTCCCAGATGTGCCCCGTGGTGTTGTCTTGGGACACCGCCCTGACTTTGCCGTTGGCGATCAGCATCCACAGGTTGAAGATAACCCCCAACAGGACGATGGCCCCGATAAAGAATGCCCAGAAGCTGCTTTTAAAGTCGCTCATTTTGGTTTCCTTGCCAAACTAATGTGTGATATGGCGGAACGGATGGAACCCGATGACGATGCGCTGACAGATGCTGTCCGCGCGTCACTCCTGCTCGAAAGGCAACTGGGCAGCTTCATCGAAGCGCTCGCGGTTGCGCGCAGACCACGCCCAGACGGCAATCACGATGAACATCACGAATGACGCCACAGTCGTAATGACACGCAAAAGGTTAATGGTGTCCATGATATATCCACCTTATCTCCAGCGTTGATTAATCTTTCGGGCCGTAAATGCCTAAACTTTGCAGGTAGGCAATCAACGCATCCAATTCGGTTTTACCCTTGAGCTGGTCCGGTGCATTGGCAATATCATCATCGGTATAAGGCACGCCCAAGGTACGCATACCTTTCATGTGCGCCTGGATATTGCCTGTATTGACCACCTGAAAACCCTCTGCCAAAGTAAAGGTGTGCGGCTCATCGAGTTTGATCTTTTCCAGCCACGGGAAGGCGGGCATGGTCGATTCGGGCACCACGTCGCGCGGATTGTGCAGGTGCACACGATGCCATTCATCGCTGTAGCGGCCACCCACGCGAGCCAAATCGGGGCCGTTACGCTTGCTACCCCACTGGAACGGGTGGTCATAGACGAACTCGCCGGCCACAGAATAATGGCCGTAACGCAACGCCTCCGCGCGGAACGGGCGAATCATCTGCGAGTGGCACAGATAGCACCCTTCGCGGATATAGATGGCGCGCCCAGCCAATTGCAGCGCGGTATAAGGCTTGAGGCCTTCGATCGGTTCGGTCGTCGACTTCTGGAAGAAGAGCGGCACAATTTCAACCAGACCACCGAAAGCCACGGTGATCAAGATCAGCACAATCATTAGAAAGTTGCTGGTTTCTACTTTGGCGTGACCGCCGGCTTGTTGCACTGCCATGTTCAGAACTCCTTCAAATGTCAGGCGTGGGCCGCGATCGCGGGCGCGGGGATCGAAACCGGAGCAGCGCGCCCGGCTGTTGCCGTTTTGATCGTGTTCCACAGCATCACAACCATACCTACCAGATACAGCAGGCCGCCGATCAGACGCAACACGTAGAACGGATAGCTCGCCTTTACGCTTTCCACAAAGGTGTAGGTCAACGTACCGTCGGGATTGATGGAACGCCACATCAGACCCTGCATCACACCGGCAATCCACATAGCTGCAATGTAAATTACCACACCGATAGTAGCGATCCAGAAATGCAACTCAATGGCTTTGACGCTGAACATCGCTTTGCGACCAAACAGGCGCGGGATCAAGTAGTACAGCGAACCGATGGTAATCATGCCCACCCAGCCCAGCGCGCCGGAGTGCACGTGACCAATACCCCAGTCGGTGTAGTGCGACAAGGCGTTGACGGTTTTGATGGACATCATCGGCCCTTCAAAGGTGGACATGCCGTAGAACGACAGCGCCACGATCAGGAAGCGCAGGATCGGGTCGTCGCGCAGCTTGTTCCACGCACCCGAAAGGGTCATGATGCCATTAATCATGCCGCCCCAGCTCGGTGCCAGCAGAATCAGGGAGAAAATCATCCCCACGTCCTGCGTCCAATCGGGCAACGCGGTGTAATGCAAATGGTGCGGGCCGGCCCACATGTAAACGAAGATCAGCGACCAGAAGTGGACGATGGACAGGCGGTAGCTGTATACCGGACGCCCGGCCTGCTTGGGTACGAAGTAATACATCATTCCCAGGAAGGCGGCGGTCAGGAAAAAGCCCACCGCATTGTGACCGTACCACCACTGCACCATCGCGTCCTGCACGCCCGCATACACCGAATAGGATTTAAACGGACCCACCGGCATGCTCATGCCGTTGACGATGTGCAACAGCGCCACGGCAATGATGAACGCAC
Source organism: Burkholderiaceae bacterium (assembly GCA_031256125.1). Taxonomy (GTDB): domain Bacteria; phylum Pseudomonadota; class Gammaproteobacteria; order Burkholderiales; family Burkholderiaceae_C; genus Ottowia. The sequence goes on along the minus strand of JAIRRE010000323.1, from coordinate 5,983 downwards.
CATAGAACCAGTTGGCCACATAAATATGCTTGACCTTGCGCGTACCCACAGTGCCAAAGAAAACGATCGCGAATACTACCCAGATAATGGCAATCAGAATGGTAATCGGCCACTCAAGTTCGGCATATTCCTTGCCGCGCGTAATTCCCAGCGGGAACGAAATGGCGGCCAGCACGATGACCAACTGCCAGCCCCAGAAGGTAAAGGCCGCCAGCTTGTCGGAGAACAACCGCACCTGGCAGGTACGCTGCACCACGTAATAACACGTGGCAAACAGCGCGCAACCACCAAAGGCGAAGATCACCGCGTTGGTGTGCAGAGGCCGTAACCGGCTCCAAGTGATATACGGTATACCGAAGTTGAGCTGCGGCCAGGCAAGCTGCGCGGCGATGATAACGCCGACCAGCATACCCACCACACCCCAAACCACCGTCATGATGGCGAATTGACGGATTACTTTGTCGTTGTAAACCGTCGCTTGTGTATTGGGAAATGTCATTTGTACCTCTTCCTAGGAAGTCCGTAAGGGAGTTTAAAGCCGCGCCCCGTGCCGGGCTTGATCTATATCAATCATCCTCAAGAATACGCTCGCCTTCGCGGTCGATGTCGTCAAATTGCCCACTCTGGATTGCCCACCATAGGGCCGCCAAAATGGCAAACACGATCACCACCGACATGGGTACTAACAAATATAGGATATCCATCATGCTACCTTTGCATTGATCGGTAATGTCTCTAACATGACATTACCCGGCTGCGTTTGCCGATCGGCCTGGCTTGGCAGCGTTGCGCCAGAGGCTAGCCGCAATGCGTTGAGCACCACCAGCAGCGAACTAACCGCCATCCCCAGCCCCGCCGCCCACGCCGGCATATAACCCAAAATGGCCAACGGCACCGCGACAATGTTGTAAATTACCGCCCAAGCTAGGTTCTGCCGGACCACGCGCAGTGTGCGGCGCGATTGCGCCAGCACTCCTGGAATAATGCGCAGGTGATCGGTCAGCACTACGAAATCGGCGCGCGAGCGGGCAATCGGCGCAGCGCGGCCAAAGGCGAACGACACGTCCGCGCCGGCCAGTATTGGCGCATCGTTCAGGCCGTCGCCAACCATCGCCACGCGGTGGCCTGCGTGTTGCAGCGCGCGCAGCGCGGCTAATTTGCCGTCGGGCTTGAACCCGCCGTGCGCTTCGTCCGCGCCCACCTCCCGGCCCAGCCGCGCGACTGCTTCGGGCTGGTCGCCCGAATACACGCAAACTCGCGCACCCTGGGCGTGCAACTGACGGATCGCCGCCGCCGCGTCGGTGCGCACATCCTCTTTCAAACAGAACGTCGCCAACCACCCGGCGCCGTCAGCCAAATACGCCGCCAGCCCCGGTACGGCGTGCCCGGTCGCCCCGGTAAAAACCGCTGAACCAAGCCGCAGCTCGCCCGCGCCGGCCACCGCGCCGGTAACGCCCGAACCGCTGTGCTCGCCGATAACCCGCACCTGGTCCTCGACCCCCAGCACATGCAGACTTTGCTCAATTTCCGCCGCCCCGGCCAGCGCGCGAGACACCGGGTGCAGGCTCGCGCCGGCCAGTTGCCCGGCCCAAGCCAACACCCGCGCGCGATCAGCCCCTGGACGCAACTCGATACGCTCGAGCGCGAAGGCATCGCGCGTGAGCGTGCCGGTCTTGTCAAACACCACCGTATCGACGCGCGTCAGCGCCTCCAGCGCCGAGAGCCGCCGCACCAGCACGCCGCCACGCGCCAGCGCGCCGGCGCTGGCAAGCATGGCTGCGGGCGTGGCCAGCGAGAGCGCGCACGGACAGGTCACCACCAGCACCGCCACCGCGATCATCACGGCCCGCTCCGGATTGATATGCCACCACCACAGGCACGACAGCGCCGCCGCCAGCAACACGAAAATCAAAAATGGTTTGGCCCAGCGGTCGGCCAGCAGCGCGATGGCGGGCTTACTCACCAGCGCCTGTTCCATCAGCGCCACGATTTGACCGTAGCGCGTATCGACGCCGACTTGCCGCACGCGCATCTCGACCGGCGCGGCCAGGTTGTGGCTGCCCGCCACCACCGCCGCCTCGGCTGTGTTGCCCGCCTGACGTGGGAGCGGCGTCGATTCGCCGGTCAGCAGCGCCTCATTGACCAATGTGCTGCCGCTAATCAGTACGCCATCGGCTGGAAAGATTTCCCCAGGCAGCACCCGCACCGTGTCACCCACGCGCACGCGGCGCGCGGAAACACGCTCCCATTGACCGGCGGATTCGCCCGCCGTGGACAGCCGCTGCACGCTTTCGGGCAAACGGTGCATCAGTTCTTCCAGCGCGCCGGCGGTGCGGTCGCGCAGCCGCAACTCCAGCCAGCGGCCCGAAAGCAGAAAGAACACGAACATCGTCAGCGAATCGAAATACACCTCGCGCCCGAACGGACCTTGCGGCTCGAAGGTGCCCAGCGTGCTGACCACGAAAGTAACCCCCATTCCCAGTGCCACCGGCAAATCCATGCTGACGCGACGCAAACGCAGATCGCGCCAGGCGTTGTGGAAAAAAGGTTTGCAAGAAAACAACATTACCGGCACCGACAGCAGCCATTGCGCCCAGCGCAGCAGGTGCAACAAATCCGGCGCGATCACCCCCGGAGCAGTGGAGTAAGCCGGCACCGCGTACATCATCACCTGCATCATGCACAGGCCGGCAACGCCACAGCGCCACATCATCTGGCGCGTTTCGGCATGGCGGCGCTCGGTCGCCCGCGGATCGTGCGCCGGCACGGGCTGGTAGCCCGTGGCCAGCACTGCGCCCATCCAGACCGAGGGACGCGTGATTGTGTCGTCCCACACCACCCGGCCGTGGTGACTGGCGCTGTTGACCTGCGCCTCGCGCACCCCCGGCGTAGCGCGCAGCGCCTGTTCGATGGTAACGGCGCACGCCGCGCAGTGCATCCCCTCGAACACTACAGTGGATTCCCAGCAGTGGCTGTCTTGATCGGTCTGCGCATGAGCCCCTTCAGGGTTGGCCTGCGCGCCCGCCGGACGGCTGAATTCGAGCCATTCGTCGCGCTCGTCGAGCACGCGAAAATCGTCGGCGCCCGCACCCTCCGGCGGCGTTGCACCCTCACCGGAAGCGGGAAAAGCGGCGTCCAGCGCCGGGGCCGATAAAGTGATGCTCGCGCTTTGCATGGCCCGCCATTGTCCGTGTTTTTGCCTGGATTGACCCGTATCAAAGCCCGTGCTACCGCGTTACATTACATTGCGGTATTGTTCAAGTTGTAAATCACACCACAGGAGTTATTTCGCCATGTACAAACGCATCCTTGTCGCCACTGACGGTTCCCCGCTGGCCGAGAAAGCCGTCGGCAGCGCCATTGAACTGGCTGCCCTGGCCGGTGCCGAGTTAATTGCCCTGCGCGTCGTGCCGCGCTACCCGCAAAGCTACTTTGAAGGTTCCATCCCGCTTTCCGCCGACGACGTGGCGCGCGTGGAAAAGCAATGGAGCGACGATGGCCGCACCACTGTGGAAGCAGTTAAGGCCGCGGGCGAAGCCAAGGGTGTGGTGGTCAAGCCCATCCTGGCCAAGTCTGACATCGTGTCCGATGCGCTCATTGCTGCCGCCAAGAAACACGAAGTGGATCTGATCGTTATGGCCTCGCATGGCCGCAAGGGTGTCAAGCGCCTGCTATTGGGCAGCGAGACCATGCAGGTGCTCACGCACTCGGAAATTCCGGTACTGGTATTGCGCTGATTTTGAGGTTTTGAACAAGGTTCCCACGCTGAACGTCAAACGCGCAATTTTCCTTACCCTCGACTCATCCCTTCCCGCAACCCCATTTCCAGCCGGTCGATGCGGGTGTGCAAGTCGCGGTTCAGGGTCTCGACGGTGGTGGCGAGCTTGTCCAGTTGCGCCTGCCCTTGTGCCGGGCGTTCGCTCAAGCCGCTTTCGGCGCGATCCACGCGCGCCAGCATTTCGCGCGATTGGTTCTCCATCGCCGCCGACAGGCGCGTGACCTGTTGTTCCAGATACCCGCGCAGTTCGGTGATGCGCGAAGCTTCGGCCTGCTCTGCCAATTCGCGCTGCGCCGCCAGTTCGCGCGCCTGACGCCGGGCCTCCAGCAACCCCGTGCCTTGCAGATAGACCACAAACAGCGCAAACAGCACGCACAGCAGCACCATCAGCCCCAGCAGGATCAACCCCAGCGGCGCATGGACGCTAGCCACGATCAGGTTGATGTCGGTCGGCGCCGTCATCGCCGGCCAGTTCGCCCCCGCAAACACCACGATGACGATGCCAACGATCAATAACACCACGGAACGCAGCGACATATTCAGACTCCCTCCAGTTATGACTTGGATCCAGACTGCCGAAAAGTAGCCCAGACCCACAATAAAACGCCCAGCGCCACCATCGGCGCGGACAGCCATTGCCCCATCGACAGATGCAGCGCCAGCAGGCCCAGGAAATTATCCGGCTCGCGGAAATATTCGGCGATAAAGCGCAGGCACCCATAGCCGATCAGGAACGCCGCGCTCACCTGCCCCATCCGGCGCGGCTTTCTGGCATACAGCCACAGCAACACGAACAGCAACAGCCCTTCGAGCAACGCCTCGTAAATCTCCGAGGGGTGGCGTGGCTGCATCGTCCCGCTTTGCGGAAACACCATCGCCCACGGCAGCGACGGATCGGCCAGCCGCCCCCACAATTCCCCGTTGATGAAGTTGCCGATGCGCCCCGCCGCCAGACCCACCGGGACGCACGGCGCGCCCAAATCCATCACCTGCCAGAACGGCTTGCCGCGCCAGCGCGCAAAAAACACCTGCGACACGATCGCGCCCAGCAACCCGCCGTGAAAACTCATCCCGCCCTGCCAGACGGCGAAAACCTGCAACGGATGCGCCGCGTAAACCCCCGGCTGGTAGAACAGGCAATACCCCAGCCGCCCGCCTACCACCACCCCCAACACGCCCAAGAACAGCATGTCCTCCACATCGCGCCGGCTCCACGCGCCCGCCCCGGTAATCGAGCGATACGGCTCATGCCTGAGCCGCACCTGCGCCAATAGCCAGAACAGCGCGAACGCCACCAGATACATCAAACCGTACCAGTGCACCGCGAGCGGCCCGATGCGCACCGCGACCGGATCAATAGCGTGATACATCAACATGGAGACGTATTGTGGCTGAGTTGGCGGCTCCGGCCCGGCTGGCGCCCTCTTCCCGCGCCCACAATGCTTCACCGCTTCAAATCGCGCAAGGTACGAATCAGGAACAGGCTTAGTTCGTCGTCCAGCCGTGTGCGGCGGTCGAACAGAGCGCCGGGAGCGGCATCGCCTCGCGGCTGGCGCGCGTGGCGCGTGACGGAGCGTTCGCGGGCCGCGTCCATGCGCTGTTTTTCGGCCTCCACGTCGCGTCCGGCGAAATCCGCCAGGACAGTCACCCCCCTGGGGCCGACCTCGGCGATGCCGCCCATCACGGGCAAGGTGCGCGGCGGGCCGTCCAGCGGATGCAGGGTCAGCGGCCCATCCGCGAGCAATGTCAACAGCGGCGTGTGGCGCTTGAGCACCCCGACATGACCGGCGATGCCGGGCAGATCGACGTAGGTCACCTGGCCATCGAACACCTCGTTATCGAAGGTAGCGATCAGCAGCCGGAAAGCAGGCCCGCCGCGCGACACGGCGGCTGGTAGCGAAGATAGTTCGGTCGCCATGATTTACACCCGGCCCTCCAGCGCTTGCGCGCCGCCGGTAATTTCGGCAAGTTCGCGCGTGATAGCCTCCTGCCGCGTCTTGTGATAGCGGCGCGTGAGCGCGTCGATCAGGTGTCCAGCATTGTCGCTGGCGGCCTGCATCGCCGTCATGCGCGCGCAATGCTCACAGGCCACGTTTTCCAGGATGGCGCGCAGGATGCCCGTTTCCACGTAGCGCAGCAGCACACCGTCAACCACCGTGGATGCCTCCGGTTCGTACAGGTAATCGACCGCCACCGCGCCGGTAT
>JAIRRE010000319.1 GCA_031256125.1 Burkholderiaceae bacterium | reverse complement strand
ACCAGCGATGTGGAACGCATCACCGCGCGCATTGCGCTGGGGCAGGTGCGGCCCCGTGAGCTGGTGGCGCTGCGCCACGCGCTGCAAAACACGGCGCTGCGTGCATTGGTCGCGGACCGCGCCGAGTCGCTGCTGGCGCGCATCGCTGCCGACCTCGCGCCGCCGCAAGAGGCGCTGGCGCAACTGGCCGCCGCGCTGCGCGAAGACCCCGCTGCATTGATCCGCGAAGGCGGCGTGATCGCCACCGGCTACGACGCCGAGCTGGACGAACTGCGCGCCATCGGCGAACACGGCGACGCCTTTTTGATCGACCTGGAAACGCGCGAACGTACCCGTACCGGCATCGCCAACCTGCGCGTGCAGTTCAACAAAGTGCATGGCTATTACATCGAGGTCACGCAAGCCAATCTAGCCCGCATTCCGGCTGACTACCGGCGGCGGCAGACGCTCAAGAACGCCGAGCGCTTCATCACGCCCGAACTCAAGGCGTTCGAGGACAAGGCGCTCTCGGCGCAAGACCGGGCGCTGGCACGCGAGAAGTGGCTCTACGACCAGTTGCTGGTGGCGCTGCAACCGCACGTGCCGCAACTGACGCTGCTGGCACGCGCCATCGCCGCGCTCGACGCGCTGGCGGCGCTGGCCGAACGCTCGCTCACGCTGGGCTGGTGCGCGCCGCAATTCGTGCGCGAGCCGTGCATCGAAATCCGCGCCGGACGCCACCCGGTGGTGGAAGCGCGCCTGCTGGAAACTGGCGGCGGCGCGTTCATCCCCAACGACACGCTGCTGGGCGCCAAGGCGCGGATGCAGATCATCACCGGCCCCAACATGGGCGGCAAAAGTACCTACATGCGGCAGGTGGCGCTGATCGCGCTGCTGGCCAGCATCGGCAGCTACGTGCCCGCGCAAAGCTGCCGGCTGGGGCCGATCGACGCCATCCACACCCGCATCGGCGCTGCCGACGACCTGGCCAACGCGCAGTCCACCTTCATGCTGGAAATGACCGAGGCCGCGCAAATCCTGCACGGCGCGACCAGCCAGTCGCTGGTGTTGATGGACGAAATCGGCCGCGGGACCAGCACCTTCGATGGCCTGGCGCTGGCCGCCGGCATCGCCGCGCACCTGCATGACAAGGTACAGGCATTCACGCTGTTTGCCACGCACTACTTCGAGCTGACCGAATTCCCCGCCGAACACCACGCCGCCATCAACGTGCATGTGAGCGCCACCGAGAACGGGCAAGACATCGTTTTTCTGCATGAATTGCAGGCCGGCCCCGCCAGCCGCAGCTACGGCATTCAGGTCGCGCGCCTGGCGGGCGTGCCCGCGCCGGTGATTGCCCACGCGCGCCACGCGCTGGCTGGTCTGGAACAGGGCGCGCACCAGTCGCGGGCACAAGCCGATTTGTTCGCCGCTCCGCCGCCTGCCGCGCTGAATGCCACTGCGGAACCTGGACCGGTGGAAACGGCGCTGGCGCAAATCGACCCCGACGCCCTGACTCCGCGCGAGGCGCTGGAGGCGCTGTACCGGCTCAAGGCGCTGCTGGATGCGCCGCAGTGAGCTTCAAAAAGTCCGGCGCGCTTATTTAGTCCCGAAAATCCGGTCGCCCGCGTCACCCAGACCGGGCAGGATGTAGCCGTGGTCGCTCAGTTGCCGATCCACCGCTGCGGTGTAGATCGGCACGTCGGGGTATGCGCCATGCAGCGCGGCGATGCCCTCCGGCGCGGCCAGCAGGCAGACGAACTTGATCGACCGGGGCGACAGGCGCGCGAGACGCTCCACCGCCGCCACGGCGGAATGGCCGGTAGCCAGCATCGGATCGACCACGATCACGTCACGCCCCTCCATGTCCTGCGGCATCTTGAAGTAGTACTCCACCGCTTGCAGCGTTTGCGGGTCGCGGTACAGGCCGATGTGCCCCACGCGGGCGCTGGGCACCACGTCCAGCATGCCGTCCAGAATGCCGGTGCCCGCGCGCAGGATGGAGGCGAAGACCAGCTTCTTGCCGTCGATGACGTGGCCCGTGGTGCGCTCCAGCGGCGTTTCGATTTCCACTTCCTGCATTGGCATATCGCGCGTGACCTCGTAGGTCATTAGCGCCGCCAGCTCGCCCAGCAGCCGCCGGAAGGTACTGGTGCTGGCGTCCTTGCGCCGCATCAGCGTGAGCTTGTGCTGCACCAGCGGGTGGGTGATGACGTGAACGTTGTCGGGTAAAGGCATGGTGTGATCGGACATGGGGCGATTGTCCACGACGCGCGGGAGCAACGGGATTGCGGCCCGTCCTATGCTCCTCATCGCACACCCGATAGCGGAGTTACCGGCTTCGATCAAGTTAACGCCGCCTCGCAACTGCCTTCGCCCCGGGTTTGCCCGCAAATCGAAACAAAGACGTTGCAACCATCTCCAGCGGCGATGGTTACACTTGGTTCAAGTTTGAAGCTGGACTTAAGTCTTGTATGCGGTTACATTGATACTGTCCTCCTCCTTCAGTCCCCAGTTCCATCAATGTCTCGTATTTGTCCGAAATGCGGGGCCGAGAATCGTGACTCGGCCAAGTTTTGCGTCCAATGTATGCACCCGCTCGGGCTGATTGGGCATCTTGGCCCGCGCCAAGCCGCAGCGGCGGTGCGGCGCCGCAAACGTCACCGCCAAGGCTTGCCGGCGGGTTCCGAGGATGCATCCGACAGCCGCTACGAATCGCTCTATCCGTCGGTTTACCCGTCCGCCTATTCCTCCACATTCTTGCCGGCGCAGGCCGAAAATTCATCTTGGCGCGGCAGGCCGCCAGGCGGACCGTGGGCTGGCTGGCTGGTGTCGATAGCGCTGGGCGCGCTGCTTATCGTCGGCGTTGCCGCATGGATGGCAACGGCTCATTTTCAGCATGACAGAAGCCGGCAAATAAGTCAGCGCATGATGCCGGCGGAACACTTGCAACAGAGCGGTCAAGTCCAGGCGATGGCGATTTTGGCCAGCGCGCCGGCCTCGATGGCCGTGTCCGCGTCAGCGGGGCCGCAACAGCTGGAACTACCGCAACTGCCGCAACCGCTGCAACTGCCACAACCGCCGTTATCACAAATGCCATCACAGGTCGTCAAGGAGGCCAAGACGGCGGCATCTTCGGCCAGTCCGGCGGCCCGGCGGCATACGTCACGGATTGCCCTGGTTCATCATCCAGCAGCGCATCAGGCATCCCGCCCGCCACAAGTCGCGCCGCAACAGCAATGGATCGCGCCGCTGCCGATCGAACCGGTCATCCCGGCCTACCAGACCGCGCCCCAGCCCCCCAAGCTGGTGCGCAACTCACCACCGGCGCAGCCGGCCAAGACTGCGCCGCAAATCGCCGCCGAGGTCACACCGCGACGCCCTCCGTCAGAATTGTGTGCAAACACACGCATGCTCGCATACCTGTTTTGCATGAACCGCGAATGCGCCCTTGCCTCCAATGCCGATCAACCGCAATGCGTTCAGCTGCGCCCACGCTCGGCCATGCTTAATCAGGCTGGGGGTAGCAGACCCTGATTGATCGGTGCTGGCGCCCATCCTGCCTAAAATTTCCCGCTTGTTCCTCCGCCCAACCTTGGCCGGGGGTTTTGTCGTTTTCCGATTCGCCCCAGCCCCATGCAATTACCTATCCTGTCCGCCGGTAAACGCCACGCCTTGCCGCGTCCGCCGGGGTCGGGTGATGCGCTGCTGCTGGCGCGCCTGGCTGAGCGGGATAAGACTGAAAAGCGGCTGACCGCCATTGTCTGCGCCGACGCCGCCGATGCCGCGCGGCTGGCCGACGAGATCGGCTTTTTCGCGCCGGACTTGCGCGTGGCGCGCTTCCCGGACTGGGAGACGCTGCCCTACGACCGCTTTTCGCCGCACCAGGATTTAATCAGCGAGCGGCTGGCGACGCTGTGGGCAATCCGGCAAGGGCAGGCGGACGTGGTGCTGATTCCGGCCACCACGGCGCTGTACCGGCTGGCACCGCCGTCGTTTTTGGCAGGGCACACGTTCCACTTCAAGCAGGGGCAAAAGCAGGACGAGGCGGCCCTCAAAAGCCAGTTGACGCTGGCCGGTTACAGCCATGTCACGCAAGTGGTCGGCCCCGGCGAATACGCGGTGCGCGGCGGGTTGATCGACCTGTACCCGATGGGTAGTCCCATGCCCTACCGGATCGACCTGTTCGGCGACGAGATCGACTCGATCCGCAGCTTCGACCCCGACACCCAGCGCAGCCTGTATCCGGTGCCCGAAGTGCGTCTGCTGCCTGGGCGCGAGTTCCCCACCGACGAGGCAGCGCGTACGCGCTTTCGCCAGCGTTGGCGCGAGTGCATGGAAGGCGATCCGACCAAAAGCCGTCTGTACCGCGACATGGCCGCGGGCGTGGCCAGCGCCGGCATCGAATACTACCTGCCGCTGTTTTTCGACCAGACGGCCACGGTGTTCGATTATTTGAATGGCGGCGGGACGCCCGCCACGCTGGTTTTGCACGGCGATCTGGAAGCCGCTCTGTCCCAGTTTGCGCAGGACACCCGCGAGCGCCACCGCCTAGCGCAGGGCGACCCGGAATGGCCAGTGCTGCCGCCCGATGCCTTGTTCCTGTCCGCCGAGGATTTTTACGTCGCCGCCAAGGCGCACCCGCAATTGGCGCTGCGCGCGGGCGCACCCTCTCCCCAGCCCTCTCCCGCAAGCGGAAGAGGGAATGAAATGCCCCCTCTCCCGCAAGCGGGAGAGGGTCGGGGAGAGGGCCTGGCCGCCTTCGCCGCGCTGCCCGATCTGGCCGCGCAGCGCGGCACGGAGGAGCCGTTGGCCAAGCTGCAAGCGCACGTCGCCGCATCGCCGCGCCGCGCGCTGATCCTGGCCGAAAGCGATGGGCGGCGCGAAAGCCTGTTGGACTTTTTGCGTGCATCGGGCCTGCATCCGCCCGCGTTCGAGTCGCTGGCCGCGTTTCAGGCCAGCGCGGATGAGCGCGTGGGCATTGCCACCGGCGCACTGGCGGCAGGCTTTGCCTGGGTTGAAGGCGGCATCGACTTCATTACCGAAACCGAACTGTTCGCCGCCGCGCCGGGCGTGCATCGCCGCCGGCGCCGGGAGCAAGTCAGCGACGTGGAGTCGCTCATCAAGGACCTGGCCGAACTGCGGCCCGGCGACCCGGTGGTGCACGCGCAGCACGGCATCGGGCGCTACCGGGGTCTGATCCACATGGACCTGGGCGAAAAAAACGCCGACGGCACGCCCGCGCCGCAAGAAATGCTGTACCTGGAATACGCTGGCGAGGCCGTGCTTTACGTGCCGGTGGCGCAACTGCACCTCATCAGCCGCTACACCGGCGTCAGCGCCGACGAAGCGCCGCTGCACAAACTCGGCTCCGGCCAATGGGAAAGAGCTAGGCGCAAGGCCGCCGAACAGGTGCGCGACACGGCAGCGGAGTTACTCAACATCTACGCGCGGCGCGCCGCGCGCGAGGGCTTCGCGTTCCGCTTGCAGCCGCAGGAGTACGAGGTCTTCGCCAATGATTTCGGCTTCGAGGAAACCGCCGACCAGAGCGCCGCCATCCACGCCGTGATTCAGGACATGATTTCGCCGCGCCCGATGGACCGGCTGGTGTGCGGCGACGTGGGTTTCGGCAAGACCGAAGTGGCGCTGCGCGCGGCCTTCGTTGCGGTCACCGGCGGCAAACAGGTGGCCCTGCTTGCGCCAACTACGCTGCTGGCCGAGCAGCACTACCAGACGCTGGCCGACCGCTTCGCCAAATGGCCGGTCAAGGTTGCGGAAATGAGCCGCTTTCGCTCGGCCAAGGAGATTGCCGCCGCCGCCAAGGGGCTGGAAGACGGCAGCATCGACATCGTGGTCGGCACGCACAAGCTCCTGAGCGCCAGCGTCAAATTCAAGCACCTGGGGCTGCTGGTCATCGACGAAGAGCACCGCTTCGGGGTGCGCCACAAGGAAGCCATCAAGGCCATGCGCGCCGAAGTCGATGTGCTCACGCTCACCGCCACGCCGATTCCGCGCACGCTGGGCATGGCGCTGGAGGGACTGCGCGATCTCTCCGTGATCGCCACCGCGCCGCAGCGGCGGCTAGCCATCAAGACCTTTGTGCGCAGCGAAGGCAACGGCGTGATCCGTGAAGCCGTGCTGCGCGAACTCAAGCGCGGCGGGCAAATCTACTTTCTGCACAACGAGGTCGAAACCATCGAAAACCGCCGCGCCAAGCTGGCGCAAATCCTGCCCGAAGCGCGCATCGCCGTCGCCCACGGCCAGATGCCCGAGCGCGAGCTGGAGCGCGTGATGCGCGACTTTGTGGCGCAGCGCCACAACCTGCTGCTGTGCTCGACCATCATCGAAACCGGCATCGACGTGCCCACGGCCAACACCATCGTCATCAGCCGCGCCGACAAGTTCGGCCTGGCGCAACTTCACCAGTTGCGCGGCCGCGTGGGCCGCTCGCACCACCAGGCGTATGCGTACCTGATGGTGCCCGACCTGGAGAGCCTCACCAAGCAGGCCGAGCAGCGCCTGTCGGCCATCCAGCAAATGGAAGAACTGGGCAGCGGCTTTTACCTGGCGATGCACGACCTGGAAATTCGCGGCGCGGGCGAAATGCTGGGCGAAAACCAGAGCGGCAACATGCAGGAAATCGGCTTTCAGCTCTACAACGAGATGCTGGCCGCCGCCGTCAAGGCGCTGCAAGCAGGGCGCGAGCCGGACCTGCTTGCCCCCATACAAGCGGCCATCGACATCAACCTGCACGCCCCGGCGCTGCTGCCGGAAGACTACTGCGGCGACGTGCACCTGCGCCTGTCGTTCTACAAGCGCCTGGCCACCGCGCAAACCCAAGCGCAACTGGACGCGCTGGTCGAAGAAATCGTGGACCGCTTCGGCAAGCTGCCCGAACCGGCGCAAACGCTCATGGACGTGCACCGCCTGCGCGTGGCCAGCCTGCCCTACGGCGTGCAAAAAGTCGATGCCGCGCCGGGCGTCGTCACCATCACCTTTCGCCCCAACCCGCCCATCGACCAACTGGACATCGTCCGCCTGATCCAGCAAAACCGCCACATCAAACTGGCGGGCAACGACAAGCTGCGTATCGAGCGCGCCCTGCCCGAACCGCGCAGCCGCGCCCAACTGGTGCGCGATACGCTCAAGGCGCTCAAGCTCAAAACGTCCGCATAGCGCGGTTTCGGTTCAAGTGGATACGAGCCACACCCTCCCAGCTTGCGGCGGTGAGGTGCGGGAGAGGGTGTACTGGTATCGCTCCACGCCGGTGCTTTGATCGCGCCCATACCCTAACGCATTCGGGCAGCCCCACAGCACAAAATTTTTATGAGGATATAGCAAATTAAATTTAAATAATTTAAATAATTTGTATTTGCATGATGGCAACAGTTACCTAAAAATAAACCGCAAAAGCGGCATACGCGGCTCGCATGATGTTGTAAATGGTTACACTTTATCGGCGTATTGATGTTATGACTTGTTACGTTTCGCTGATGTAGCGTGCTATTGCTTTCATAGGAGGTGCCCCATGAAGTCCTCTCTCCACTCGTCGCCATTGGGTGACCGGATCAACGCCTGTTGCCTATGGTCATGGCTTGATGCCGCGCGCAAACCGCCGCGCTGGCTGGCCATGTTGTTGCTGGCGCTGGCGGCGGTTCTGGCCGCGCCGGCCCAAGCGCAGACGACGGGAAAGATGTGGTTTATCTCGACCACCGAACCTAGCTATCCCACTTACCTCACCAATGCTTGGACAGCTTTCTCGAACTACGCCCCGAAGAAGAACCTCACGCCCGTAAACGACAGTGGCGTGCTCTCTGGCGCAACCCCTTTGTCCGTCCCCGCAGGTACCAAGCTGGTCGTGGTCGAGATGGTGGTTAACCCTGTCAACACAGCCCGACTAGGCGAACTCATCACGCTCATAAAAACTCGCCCCGACCTTGCGATCGTGATCTTTTCCGATGGTTGCTGCGTAGCGCAAGATAACGTCAACCCGCTCGTAGCGGCGTTCAACACGATCAGACCTGCAAGCTGGACATCTCCGATTGCAACGGTAATACCACTCTTCAGTGGATCCTACTCGGCACCTCTCAACCCGACCTCGCTTTATGCATCAACCTTCTCCAATGCTGGTTTGAATGTCCTGAATGGCGTGGCTTACACCCCGCTTACCTCCGTACCCCGCGATTACGCTCTTTACACGCAAACGAAACTGCCCGCATCCCCGCCTGCCACCGTGACGCAAAACATCGTCGGTTTCTTCATGCCCCAAGCAGCCGTCAATGGCGGTCAAGGCGCTTGCCTGTTTTTCGTAGGTGATGCCTCTCCGTTTGATAGTGGCTACTCCAGTCAACTCGCCCCCATCGCCGAAGCCTTCACCGACGCCGCGATCAACGCCAGCGGCGCGTGCGCCCAACCTGTGGCGGGCGCGCCCGACCTGTGGTCGCAGTTGTCGGAACCCGATGGCCTGGTTACCGGCGTTGCCGCCCCCATGACCTTGACCGTGGGCAACAGCGGCGCGCCCGGCGTAGTGGCCTCTACAGACGGGCAGGTTAGCATGACCCTGCCTACAGGTCTGACCCTGGATTCCTTCACGCCGCCTGCCACTGGAATAGTGCCTGGCTCCTGCACGACCACTTCCACCAGCTTTAGCTGCACGTTGGCAACCCTGAATCCAGGCGATACCATAAAGTTCAATTTCGATGTCATCGCTCCCGTTGCGATTCCGCAGGCCAGCGCGGTAAACCTCACGGCAACGGTCAGCGGGGTCACGAACGAAGTCAACCAGAACAACAACAACTCGACACTGAAGGGCATTGCCACCTCGGACGGCGACCCCGATCTTTCGATATCGCTCGCGTTGAAAAATCTCCTGTACACCGGCGTTGCCAACACCCTGACGCTTACCGTGAGTAACAGCAATCTGCCGGGAGTAACGTCTTCCACGCCCGGAACGGCTCATGTGACTTTACCTGACGGTCTGGGACTGGACCCCAACAGCGACAATCCGGTGCCCGCAGGGTGCACGGCCGACGATGCCACCAATACCAGCTTTACCTGCCAAGTGCCGGGGCTGGTCAATGGCGGCCAACAGGGTTTTCCATTCCAGGTGATCGCTCCCGCCCCCATCCTGGCCGATGATTTGGAGGTCACCGCGCAGGTCACCATACCTGGGGCGGGGGAGGTGGATATAGCCAATAACACTACCGCCCTGCAGGGCATCACCACGAACGATTCGCCCGATGTTTCGGCCACTGTGTCGGTGCCGAGCACGCTGCCCGTCGGTACGCCCATTACCATGACCCTTACGGTGAGCAATAGCAGCGAACCGGACGTGGGAGTGGCCCCAGCCGGATCGATTGCGACGGTTACTTTACCTGCCGGCCTGGAGCTGGCCTCCGGCAGCCGCCCACCCACAGGATGCACGGCCGACGCCACCAATACCGTCTTTACTTGTACTGTGAATACCATCCTGAATCCGGGAGACAGTGTTCCCTTCGCGTTTCAGGTGATCGCCCCTGCACCCACAGGCAAAGTGCAGATCGAAACGGGTGTTACTTGGCCCAGCATCGGCGGCGTAATGGCCACCGGCGAACCGATACTCCGAGACATCTATGCCGCCCAGAGCAACCCCATCCCGACACTGACCGAACTGGCGCTGGCATTGTTGGCGCTGGCTGTGGCCGCCAGCGCGGCAACCGGATTGCGGCGCAGGGGGTAACAACCGCGCCCTTCACCCGCCAACGTGACGTACCGGGTACGCACTGAGTGGTAGCCCCCGCCTGGATCAACCAGCGTCCAGGATTTGTCCCGCCATCAGCGCAAACCCTGATCGACGTGCACCGCCTGCGCGTGGCCAGCTTGCCCTACGGCGTGCAGAAGGTCGATGCCGCGCCGGGCGTCGTCACCATCACCTTCCGCCCCAACCCGCCCATCGACCAACTGGACATCGTCCGCCTGATCCAGCAAAACCGCCACATCAAACTGGC
>JAIRRE010000302.1 GCA_031256125.1 Burkholderiaceae bacterium | reverse complement strand
CGGCAGCAACGTCGCGGGCGGTTGGCGGCACTGCGGATAGCCCGGCGGCGGGCTGTAGTCGCGGCTCTGAAAGCCGGTTTGGGCGGTGCTGGACATGAAAGCATCACGATGGCGCGCCGCAAACGCTTGCCAGCGTTGCGGGCCATACCAGGCGGTGAGGGTCTTCTGGAGGAACTGCCACAGTTCGGGCAGGCGCTGCGTGTACTTGTGCGTTTTCAGTGACACGTTTTTTTTAGCATTGCGGCGTCGCGCGCCGGTGGACACGATGTCCAGATAGGCAACGGGGGTGAAGTAGGCTGCGCCTCGATTTATAAAGTAAACATTCAGGTACACGCCAAACCTGTCGGGGCGCAACTGGTCGAACCAATGGTCGAGTACATCGACGAGCGCGCTCGATTGAGCCGGCGCAATTTCCGGCTGCGGGTTGTCCGGCAAGTGGCCAAAATGCTGCGTCGCCTCCTGCGTAGCCTGCGCACCGTCGAGGGTGCAGACGCCTGATCTGTACAGATCGAGTAGGCGCTTGCGTTCGGCGATGGCTAGCTCCAGGGCGCGCTGCTCGCCGTGGTTGCGGATAGAAAAGGTTTTCCTGTAGCGCCGCTCGGGCGTTTCCAGAGCGGCTACCCAAGCCACGATCTCATCATGGATACGATGGGGGTAAACGCCAGAGACTCCCGAAATGTTGTTGCGATACGGACGGGTTTGGAATTGCCGTTTAGTCAGCGGCGGAATCAGGCGCAGCAGCACATCGTGCCAAGACATGGCCAAGGCCAGCGCTATATCCTGGCTGCCATACACTTGATCGAAGAAAGTGCGCTGGATTTTTTTGCCTTGGCGTGTGGCCTGAGCGCGCCACAGACTCATTAATTCGCCGTTGGGTAAAGTTTGTGTCTCGCGCACGATGCCATAACCATAACCGGATGCACCGGTTGCTGGCGCCTGCTGGCGCGGTGGCTTATCGTTTGGCATGGGCAAAAGCGCGTCCAGCGGGCTGGATTTCGGCTTGGTAGTTCGCACTTATTCATGATAGCAAGCAGGGTCGATAGACGCAAGGATTAGCGGGCTTGGCCCGCATCAATAAAATCGACAGATGGCGAATGTCGCATTTTTATCTGCCCACCACGCACCTAACCACGTGCCGCTGGCGGAGCGTTTGCGGCCGCGCACGCTGGCCGAGGTGGTAGGGCAGCGGCATTTGCTGGGTGAGGGGATGCCGTTGCGCATCGCGTTTGAATCGGGTCAGCCGCACAGTTGCATTTTGTGGGGACCGCCGGGCACGGGCAAGACGACCATCGCGCGGCTGATGGCCAGCGCCTTCGATGCGCAATTCATCTCCATCAGCGCGGTACTCGGCGGGGTCAAGGACATCCGCGACGCGGTGGAGCGGGCGGAAAATGCGCGCGACGGTTTAACGCAGCAGCCCACCATCGTGTTCGTCGATGAAGTGCACCGCTTCAACAAGAGCCAGCAGGACGCTTTTTTGCCGCATGTCGAAAGCGGGCTGTTCACCTTTATCGGCGCGACCACCGAAAATCCTTCGTTCGAGGTCAATTCGGCGCTGCTCTCGCGCGCCACGGTGTACGTGCTGGAACCGTTATCCGCACAAGATTTGCGCCAACTGCTGGACCGCGCAATGGCGCAAGCGCCGCATCTGAGCATCGCCGAAGATGCCGCCGAGCGCCTGGTGGCCTACGCCGACGGCGACGCGCGGCGCCTCCTGAACACCCTGGAGACGTTATTTATCTCCGCGCAAACCGAGCAGCGCGCCGACATCACCGACGGCTGGCTGCTGCATGTGCTCGGCGAGCAATTGCGGCGTTATGACAAAGGCGGTGAGCAGTTCTACGACACCATCAGCGCGCTGCACAAATCAGTGCGCGGCAGCGACCCGGACGCGGCGCTGTACTGGTTCACGCGGATGCTCGACGGCGGCGCCGATCCGCGCTACCTGGCGCGGCGCATGATCCGCATGGCCAGCGAGGACGTGGGCTTGGCCGACCCGCGCGCGCTGCGCCTGGCGCTGGATGCCGCCGAGGTTTATGAGCGCCTGGGTTCGCCCGAAGGCGAGTTGGCGCTGGCCGAGTGCATTGTCTATCTGGCGGTGGCGCCCAAGAGCAATGCCGTGTACAAGGCATTTGGCGCAGTCAAAGCGTTCGTCAAGCACGACACCACGCGGCCCGTGCCGCTGCGCCTGCGCAACGCTCCGACGCGGCTGATGCAGCAACTCGATTACGGTAAAAACTACCGCTACGCGCACGACGAGCAAGACGCGTTCGCCGCCGGGGAGCGGTATTTTCCCGATGACATGCCTGAACAGCATTTTTATCACCCCACGCCGCGCGGGCTGGAAATCAAGATTGCCGACAAGCTCGCCGAACTGCGGCGGCTCAACCAGGCCGCGCGCCGGGATGCGGGGCGCGAGGCAACATTGAACAAGCCCACCGCTTGACCTGCGGCGACGTTATAGACTCATGAAACAACAAATGTTATGGGATCGTGTGTTCTTTGGCGCCCTTTGTTTTCCGAATTTTCAGACGCTTCTTGATGCGTGATGCCGCCAAACGCGCCCTGGACGTACTGCTGGCGGCGTTCGGCTTGGCGCTGTGCGCGCCGCTGTTCGCATTCATCGCGCTGCGCATCAAGCGCGATGCGCCCGGGCCGGTATTTTTCCGGCAGGAGCGGGTAGGGCGCGGCGGGCGGCTGTTTCGCATCCACAAGTTCCGCACCATGCGCGTGACCGATGGCGGCCCGCAGATCACGGCGGCGGGCGATGCGCGCGTCACCGCCAGCGGCCGCTGGCTGCGCCGCAGCAAGCTCGACGAGTTGCCGCAATTGATCGACGTATTGCGCGGCGACATGAGTCTGGTCGGCCCGCGCCCGGAGGTGCCGCGCTATATGGCGCTGTATCCCGACGACGTGCGGCGCGCGGTACTGTCGGTGCGGCCCGGCATGACAGACCGGGCGGCCATTGAATTCCGCGACGAGGAACGGCTGCTGGCCGCCGCGCAGGAGCAGGGCGCCGATCTGGAAACCGTCTATGTGCGCGAGGTGCTGCCGGTCAAACAGCGCTACTACCTCGATTACGTGCGGCAGCATGGCGTGGCGGGCGATTTGTGGATCATCGCGCGGACGCTGCTGGCGGTGCTGGGCATCCGGTCATCGGGTTCATCCGGGCGCGAGGAGGGCCGGACATGTTGAAGCCGCCCAACGGTTTTTGGCCGCGTTTCATGGCTGGGCTGGCGCGTAGCGTGGTCAGCAAAAGCTGGCTGCCCGATCTGCTATTGACCGCGCTGGCCTGGATCGTGGCATTCTGGCTGCGCTTCAATTTCGACCTGCCGCCGGACTATCGCGGCCAGGTCTGGCTAACGCTGCCGATTGCGCTGGCGGGTATGGCGCTGGGGTTGACGCTGCTGCGCGTGCCACGCCAGTCCTGGCGTTACGTCAGTCTGGCCGATGTGCGGCGGATTGCCGTGGGCGTGCTGCTGGGCGAATTGCTCACCACTGCGGCGGTGATGGGACTGCGGGTAGAGGGATTCCCTCGTGCGGTGTTCCCGATTGCCGCGCTGCTCACGCTGGTGCTGTTAATGGCCGCGCGCGCGGCCTGGCGCTCGCTGGCCGAGCGCGCCGGGACGCAACTGCCGGCGGGACAACCCTTGTTGGTGCTGGGCACGCTGGACGAGGCCGACCGCGCCCTGCTGACCTTAAAAGGCGTGTCCGGCTGGCGCGTGGCGGGCATCGTCTCGCCGCTGGCTGCGGATACCGGACGCAGTGTGCGCGGCGTGCCGGTGCTGGGCGCGGCTGAACGGCTGGCCGACATGGCGCGCGAACTGGGCGTGACCGCGGTGTTGCTGGCCGGGCCGCCCGGCGCGCCAGCGCGGCGCGAGGCGTTGCTGAGCAGTGCGGGTGCGGGCCTGAACCTGCTGACCTTGCCTGCGGCGGACGAATGGTTGCGCACCGGATCGGAGCGTGCGGCAGCAAGTCACGGGGCAGCGGGGAGCGCGTCCAGCGCCAGCGGCCTGCGCCGCATTCAACTGGAAGACTTGCTGGGCCGCGAGCCGGTGCAACTGGATATGCGCGGGCTGGCCGGGCTGTTTTCCGGGCGCACCGTATTGGTCACCGGCGCGGGTGGTTCCATCGGTTCGGAGTTGTGCCGGCAAGTGGCGCGCTTTGGCGTGGCGCGCCTGGTGTGCGTCGATCAATCCGAATACGCCACTTACCAGCTCGAACAGGCATTGCGCCACGAATACCCGGCGATGGAAGCCATTTACTACACCGCCAGCGTGCGCGAAATCGAGCGGCTGCGCGCCATCGCCTCAGCCTACCCGCCGCATGTGGTGCTGCACGCCGCCGCTTACAAGCATGTGCCGCTGATGGAGACACATAACGAAATCGAAGCTCTGCGCACCAATGTGCTGGGTACCCTGAACGCCGCGCGCATCGCGGGCGAAGCGGGCGCGGAGCGCTTCGTGCTCATCTCCACCGACAAGGCCGTCAACCCCGCCAACATCATGGGCGCGAGCAAGCGTTTGGCCGAACTGGCGGTACAGGCCGTCGCTGCCGAGTATTCGGCCACGCGCTACGTGGCGGTGCGCTTCGGCAACGTGCTCGGCTCCAGCGGCTCTGTGGTGCCGCTGTTTAGCACGCAAATCGCGGCGGGAGGGCCGGTTACCGTCACCCACCCGGACATCGTGCGCTACTTCATGACCATCCCGGAAGCGGCGCAACTGGTGCTGCAAGCCGGGCTGATGGGCCTGTCGGGCCAAATCTGCGTACTCGATATGGGCGAGCCGATCAGAATCGTCGAACTGGCGCGGATGCTGATTCGCCTGTCGGGCAAAACCGAGCAGGAAATCCCCATCGCTTTCACCGGCCTGCGGCCCGGTGAAAAACTCTACGAAGAACTGTTGGCCGACGACGAAACCACCGAATCCACCCCGCACCCCAAACTCCGTATCGCCAAAGTTCAGCTCCCGCGTGCCGGTTTTCTGGCCGACATAGAACCCTGGATTGGGCATTGCGGCCCGGCGCCCGATCCGCAAGTGCTGCGCCTATGGCTCAAAACCCAAATTCCTGAATATCAGGCGGAAAGAATGCAATATTGAATTTCAACCGACGCAAGATGGTGAGTTAAATTCCCAGCGTCACTACTAGATTACGGTTTTCAATCGTTACGTTTTTAAGCGTCAAACGGCCTGTCATCTGTTTGAAGTCGGTGGCTTTAAGAGTATAGACCGGGTGTTGCGTATAGTAGGCAGCCAAGGCTGTCGACAGCGCGGTATCGGTTTTTCCCATGTATTTGTCCGGGATCCCTTGGATGGCTGAATGCTCTATTTTTGGGTCGGTTAAAAACAATGCCTCTTGTGTACTGTCGTAACGAATGCCGCTCGATGCGTCAATACTCCCTGTCAACGGCGTAAATTCCGTATCCATAGGGGTATTTAAGGTTATATCAAAGCTTAATTTTATTCTGTTGGAGCCGTCCTCCAAATGCAATCGTGGATGGGAGAGCGTCATCTGAAATATATGTAAATAATTTTTTGTTATCGGCATTCTGGCATCCAGCTTTTCCTGAAGCTGGGCTTCTGTGAACCGGAATACGTAATTCCTCCCACCAGGATTAAACCAACATCCGGCAACCAGGATGCACAACAAAATCGCTACAACCCGTGTAATGGTTTTTGGGGTCATCGACATAGGTTGATGGGCTTGAGCGCCGTTTGGTAAAGCGCCAGCATGTCTGGCGAAAAGCAACAAAAGATCGCTTCGTCCAACAACGTCTCGCGGATGGTTTCGGTCACGGTGGCAACCGCGATCTGCGCGGCCCGCGCGGCGGGGAAGCGATAAACCCCGGTGGAAATGGCGGGGAAGGCGATGGTTCTGAATCCTTGTTCCACCACGATCCGCATGCAATGGCGGTAGCAGGAAGCCAGCAACTTATCTTCGTCTGCGCTGTCGCCTTGCCAGACTGGGCCGACGGTGTGGATGACGAAGCGCGCGGGCAAGTTATAACCTTGTGTCAACCTGGCCTGCCCGGTCGGGCAGCCGCCCAGCGTTCGGCATTGCGCTAGCAGTTCAGGCCCGGCCCGGCGGTGAATCGCGCCGTCAACGCCTCCGCCGCCGAGCAGGGCGGTGTTGGCGGCATTGACGATGGCATCGACATCGAGCGTGGTGATGTCGCCCAGAATGGCGCGCAGTTTGTGTTGGGGCGCGGCCATTTTGGCTGGGTTATCAGGGATGCACTGATGCGCGCGCCCGCGGTTCAAGCCACCGCGTCGGCGCTTTGGCGCTGGAGCATGGCCAGGATGCTGGCGATGCGGGCGGGCAGCTCGCGCCGGTCGCAGATGAAGTCAATGGCGCCCTTGTCCTGCAAAAATTCGGCGCGCTGAAAGCCTTCGGGCAGCTTGACGCGCATGGTGTTTTCGATTACGCGCGGGCCGGCAAAGCCGATCAGCGCGCCCGGTTCGGCGATCACCACGTCGCCCACGAAGGCGAAACCCGCCGACACTCCGCCCATAGTCGGATCGGTAAGCACGCTAATGTAGGGCAGGCCTTTCTTGGTCAGGCGCGTCAAGGCCGCGTTGGTCTTGGCCATTTGCAGCAGCGAAAACAGCCCTTCCTGCATCCGCGCGCCGCCGGTCGCCGTGAAGCAGATAAAGGGTACTTTTTGCGCGATGGCTTCTTCCACGCCGCGCACGAAGCGTTCACCGACCACCGACCCCATCGAACCGCCCATGAAGCCGAACTCGAACGCCGCCGCGACCACGCTGATGGAGCGCACCGCGCCGCCCATGACGACCAGCGCATCGGTTTCGCCGGTGGCTTCCATCGCCTCCTTGATGCGTTCGGGGTATTTGCGGCTGTCCTTGAACTTCAGGGCATCTACGGGGAGCACTTCCTGCCCGATTTCGTAGCGGCCCTCGCCGTCGAGGAACAGGTTCAGCCGCTCGCGCGCCGACAGGCGCTTGTGGTGGCCGCAGGAAGGGCACACGCCCTGGCTTTGTTCTAGATCGGTTTTATAGAGCACCGCATCACAGGCCGGGCATTTGAACCACAGCCCTTCGGGAATTTGGCGGCGCTCGCCGGAGGCGGGTTTTTCAAGCTTGGGCGGAAGCAGTTTTTCAAGCCAGCTCATGGAGGTTACTCCTTTCAATTCAG
>JAIRRE010000300.1 GCA_031256125.1 Burkholderiaceae bacterium | reverse complement strand
AGGCCCAGAACGATGGACTGACGAAATGCACGGTGCGAATGCCGGCGCGCCGCAGGCGCGCTTCAAGCGCGAAGTTGAAATCCGGCGCATCGACGCCGATGAACAGGTCGGGCCGCGCGGCCATCATTCGCTGGGTCAAATCGCGCCGGATGCGCAGCAGTTCCGGCAGGCGCGGCAGCACTTCCCAATAGCCGCGCACCGACAGCTTTTCGACCGGCCACCACGCCTCGAAGCCCTGCTCGCGCATCCGCGGGCCGCCGATGCCGAATGCCCGCACATCCGGCCAATGTCCGCGTAAGCCTTGCAGAAGCAGGCTGGCGAGCAAATCGCCGGACGCTTCGCCAGCGACCAGGCCGATGGTTTTCATAGCTGTCAAAAGGATACTTGCCGCCGCCTTGGAACGATCCGGCAAGGATTCCGCATCTTGCTCCTCAGCGCACGATGCCGCGCGTGGCCGAGGCGAAGAAGGACTGCATCAAGGCGATGTCGGCATCGGCATCGGGCACTTGACCGGCCAGCGCGTCGATTTGCGCGCGCGCTTCTTCCAGCGTCAGACCCTTGCGGTAAAGCAGGCGGTACATCTGTTTGACCAGCCCGATGCGCTCGGCACTATAGCCACGGCGTCTGAGGCCCTCGGTGTTGAGACCTTGCGCTTGCGCCGGGTTGCCACCGACGGTGACGAACGGCGGCACGTCCTGGGTCAGGTGGGTGTGCCCCGCCGTCATGGCATGTGCCCCGACGCGCACGAACTGATGCACCCCGGTCATGCCGCCCAGGAACACCCAGTCGCCCAGGTGCACATGCCCGGCCAGTTGCGCCAGGTTAGCCATGATGATGTGGTTGCCCAGTTGGCAATCGTGCGCGATGTGCACGTAGGCCATCAGCCAGTTATCGTCGCCCACGCGGGTGACGCCCTCGTCCTGCACCGTGCCAGTGTTGAAGGTGACAAACTCGCGGATCGTATTGCCGTTGCCGATCACCAGGCGCGTGTTCTCGCCGGCGTACTTCTTGTCCTGCGGCGGCGCGCCCAAGCTGGCGAACGAGTAGATGCGGTTGTCCGCGCCGATGGTGGTGTGGCCTTCGATAGCCACATGCGAACCGATGCTTGTGTTCGTGCCGATCTGTACGTGCGGGCCAATGACCGTGTAGGGGCCGACGGTAACGCCATCGGCCAACTCGGCTTGGGGATCGACCAGGGCGGTCGGGTGGATGTCGCGCGTCATACGTGTAGCTTACCTTGTGACTTCAGGGATTTGTTGCGGCAGCGAGACCGCTCAAGCCACGCGGCGCATGGTACACATGATCTGCGCTTCGGCGGCGGTGTCGCCGTCAACCTCGGCGCGGCAGTTGTATTTGTAAATGCCCCCGCGCGAACGCTCCAGGGCGCCATGCAGTATGAGCTGGTCGCCTGGCTCGACCGGGCGCTTGAAGCGCGCGCCGTCGATGCCCACCAGATAGAACACCGAATCGTCATCGAGCTTGTCCAGCCCTTCAATGGTGAACGACAGCAGCGCGCAGCTTTGCGCCAGGGCTTCCAGGATCAGCACGCCGGGAAAAATCGGACGCTCCGGAAAGTGACCAGTAAAGCATGGCTCGTTGACGGTGATGTTCTTGACCGCGCGCACAGTCTTGGCTTGCAGGTCAATGTCCAGCACCCGGTCCACCAGCAAAAACGGGTAGCGGTGCGGTAGCTTGGCGAGAATCCGATAAATGTCCATCATGGGCTTTGCTTCTATTTCAATAGCGCGCAGGGCTTATTTGACTTAACCTAAGCACGCTCATTTTATTCCTCACGGGATGGTTCCAGGCGTTGTTCCAAACGCTTGACCCGTGCACGCAACTCATACAGGCGCCTGAGCACGGCGGCGTTTTTTTTCCACGCGGCATCGTCGGCGATGGGATAGATGCCGGTGTAATGGCCCGGTTCCCTGATCGACTCCGAGACCAGCGTGCCACCCGAAATGGTGACCTTGTCGGCAATGGTCAGGTGGCCCGAAATCATGCCCGCGCCACCCACCGCGCAATACGCGCCGATGCGGGCGCTGCCTGCCACGCCCACGCAGCCGGCCATGATGGTGTGCCGGCCAATGTGGGTGTTGTGGCCGATCTGGATCAGGTTGTCGAGCTTAACGCCATCCTCAATCACCGTGTCGTCGAGCGCGCCGCGGTCGATGCAGGTGTTGGCGCCGATTTCCACGTCGTCGCCGATGCGCACCGCGCCGAGCTGTTCGATCTTGACCCACGCGCCGCCTGCACCCGGCGCAAAGCCGAAGCCGTCGCCGCCGATCACTGCGCCGCTTTCGATCAAGCAACGCGCACCGATGGTGCAGCCTTCGGCAACGGTTACCCGCTCGCGGATCACCGTCTGAGCGCCGATGCGCGCGCCGCGCCCGATAAAGCACAGCGCGCCGATACTGGCGGTAGGGTCAATGACCGCACCCTGCTCCACCACCGCGCTCGGATGCACACCCGGTTGCGGCACGCCGCCGTGCAGGCGTTTCCACAGTTGCGTGAGAAGCGCGAAATACAGATGCGGATCGTCGGCAACGATGCAGTCGCCGCGCGCCGCTGCCGCGTCCGCCAGCGACTGGCCGACAACCAAGCACCCGGCTCGCGTGGAGGCCAGCCGATGCGCCAGCCGCGTATCGGCAAGGTAACTCAATTCGCCAGGCTGGGCGTTTTCCAGCGATGCCAGGCGCGTGATGTCACGCTCCGGATCGCCGAGCAGCTTGCCGCCCAGCGCCTTGATGATGGCTCCGACTCGCAACATCACAGGGCAAAAGAAAGGTAGGTAAGAAAACCGCACCAGCGGCCGGCCGGTACAACCCGCCGAACAGCCAGGCGCGTACTGATGGCTGCGCGGGTTACTTGGCCGGCGCGTTGAGCGCCTGAATCACCTGGTCGGTAATATCCAGCCGCTGGTTGGCGTAAACCGCCTCTTGCAAGATCACGTCGTAGTGCTGGCTTTCGGCAATCTGCTTGACCACGCGGTTGGCGCGGTCGAGGATTTGTTGCAATTCTTCCTGCTTGCGCGCGTTCAGGTCGTCCTGGAACTCGCCCTTCTTGCGTTGCAGGTCACGGTCCATGTCGGCAAGCTGGCGCTGTCTTTGTTGACGTTGACTGTCGCTGAGCGTGGGCATATCGCGCTGAAAGTTGTCGGTGGCGGTTTTGAGGGCCGCGTCGGCGTCGTCGATATCCTTCTCGCGCTTGGAGAATTCCTGTTCCAGCTTGGCTTGCGCAACCTTGGCCGGGTTCGATTCGCGCAGCAGCCGATCGGTGTTGACGAACGCGATGCGCACACCCGATGTGCCTGCGGTGGCCGGGGCGTTGCTAGCGTTGGCACTAGACGCAGCGGCGCTGAAATTGTTCTGTGCCAGCGCCGCGGGCGCGGCGACCAGCGCAAAAACGCCACTTGCCGCGATAAAGGCCGCGGTCAATCCGTTACGAGTGATGAAATTCATCAGAATGTAGTCCCGACTTGGAATTGGAAGCGCTCAATTCTATCCCCCGGCTGTTTACGGAAAGGGAAGGCAAACGAGAAACGCAGCGGTCCGAGCGGCGAAATCCAGCTCAAGCCCACGCCCGCCGAAGCCCGCAGTGAACTGGCGGTAATCGGCTGGTCTTCGCCATACAAGCCCCCCGCATCCACAAAACCGAACAGGCGCAATGTACGGTCGTTACCAGCGCCAGGGAAAGGCGTGATGAATTCGGTGTTGAGCGTGACTTTGCGTGTGCCGCCGATAAAGGCGCCGGTCACATCGCGCGGCCCCAGTGTCGATTGCTCGAAACCGCGCACCGACCCCAAGCCGCCGGAGTAAAAGTTCTTGAACACCGGGAATGGCTGGCCATTGAGACCATGCCCCCAGCCCAGTTCGCCATTGAGAGCCAGCGTGTATAGCTTGGTCAGCGGCACGTATTGCTGATACTGGTAATTGGTCTTGACGTAATGCGCGTCGCCCAGCAGGCTCAACTCGCCCGTCAGGCGCTGATAGCGACCTGATGTGGGTGCGAGCGCACTATCACGCGAATCGCGCGACCACCCGAACGTGAAAGGCAGGTCGGTGCTGGTGTAGCCAAACCGTTGGGCGTACACCAGATACGCCGCCGGGATATTGGTACCAACCTTGATGTGCGTGCCCTCGGCGTTCATGCCCAGATAGATCGTGTCCAGCTCGGTGACTGGCACGCCGAATTTCAGGCC
>JAIRRE010000288.1 GCA_031256125.1 Burkholderiaceae bacterium | reverse complement strand
TTGCGCTTTTTCGAGCGCGCCGAAATCAAGCACGCACTGGCCTATCTGCGCCTGCTGGAGAACCCGCACGACGACACCAGTTTCCTGCGCGTGGTTAATTTCCCGGCGCGCGGTATCGGCGCGCGCAGCATCGAACAGTTGCAGGAAGCCGCGCGCGCGGCGGGCGTATCGCTGGCGCAAGCCGTCACCCAGGTGCCGGGCAAATCGGGCGCGAACTTGTCGGCTTTCGTCGCACGCCTGGACGTGATGCGCGAAGCCACGCAAGGCAAAACACTGCGCGAGATCATTGAACTAACGCTCGATCAAAGCGGGCTGATCGAACATTACCGCAACGAGAAAGAAGGCGCGGAGCGGATCGAGAATCTGGACGAACTGGTCAATGCCGCCGAGAGCTTTGTCACGCAGGAAGGCTTTGGCCGCGATGCGGTGGCGCTGCCGGTGGACGAACTGGCTGGCGGTGCTGCGCTCACGCAGAGCTTGGTCAGCCAGGGCATCGACCCGGATCGGCCATTAAGTGCAGCAAGTACGGAAACCGGCGAAACGCTCTCGCCGCTGGCGGCTTTCCTGACCCATGCTGCGCTGGAATCGGGCGACAACCAGGCGCAGGCCGGGCAAGACGCGGTGCAACTGATGACCGTACACGCCAGCAAGGGGCTGGAGTTCGACGCGGTGTTTATCACCGGGCTGGAAGAAGGGCTGTTTCCGCACGAAAACGCGATGAGCGACACCGACGGACTGGAAGAAGAGCGCCGCCTGATGTACGTGGCCATTACGCGGGCCAGAGCGCGCCTGTACCTGAGCCATGCGCAGACGCGCATGCTGCACGGCCAGACGCGCTACCACGTGCGCAGCCGTTTTCTGGACGAGTTGCCCGAAGAATCGCTGAAATGGATTACGCCCAAGCACGGTGGCTTTGGCGCGTTCCCGGCACAGCCTGCCGCGCGGCGCGATTCGTGGGCGTTCGATTTCGAGCGGGTTACCCGCCGTGTCGAGGAGGCGCCGGTTGCGGCACCACGCAGTGCCAACGGCATCCGCGCCGGGCAGCAGGTGTTTCACAACAAGTTCGGCGAAGGCCGCGTGCTAGCGTTGGAAGGCGCAGGCGACGACGCGCGCGCGCAAGTCAGTTTTATGCGCCACGGCGTCAAGTGGCTGGCGCTGGCGGTGGCCAAGCTGACAATGGTGGAGTAGTAGGGTGCCGCATCCCTACGACGGCTTGGCGTAGCGCGTTTGAGGTCTATTCAGTCGTCGGGGATGCGACATATCCATACCAGCAGCAAAGCTCTATGGCGTGCCACGCAGGCAGGTCTACCTGCCTGACTTTTGCCAAAGGTGCACGTGTCCTGCTCATCCGCCCAAATACGCCCGCCGTATCGCGTCGTTAGTTAGCAAGTTGGCCGCCGTGTCGGCCAGCACCACCCGGCCGTTTTCCAGCACGTAACCGCGGTCGGCTACGTGCAGGGCCTTGTTGGCGTTCTGCTCGACCAGGAACACCGTCACGCCCTCGTCGCGGATGGTGCGGATGATGTCGAATATCTGCGCGATCACCAGCGGCGCCAGGCCCAACGTCGGCTCGTCCAGCAGCAGCAGGCGCGGGCGATTCATCAACGCCCGGCCTATGGCCAGCATTTGCTGCTCGCCGCCGGACATGGTGCCCGCGCGTTGCCCGGCGCGCTCCTGCAACCGCGGGAACAGCCGGAACACATGCTCGATGCTGGCTTCGATCTGCTCGCGGCTGGCGAAAAAGCCGCCCATTTTCAGGTTTTCGACCACCGTCAGGCTGGGAAACACGCGCCGGCCTTCCGGCGCAATCGCCATGCCCAGCCGCATGATCTCGTGCGTTGGCTTGCGGGTAATGTCCTGTGCCTCGAACAGCACCCGGCCCGCCGATGCCTGCGGCCCGCCGCAGACGGTCATCATCAACGTGGTCTTGCCCGCGCCGTTACTGCCGATCAACGTGACGATTTCGCCCCGGTTGACCTCAATCGACACGCCCGCCAGCGCTTCGACTGCGCCATAGTGGGTGTGGACCTGTTCCAGTTTGAGCATGGGGCCGTCTGTTGCGGCTGATGCAGACTTGTCGTTTGGCTTTGCCATTACGCCTCCCCCAGATACGCCTTGATGACGCGCGGATCACCGCGCACCTGCTCGGGGGTGCCGGTCATGATGGGCCGACCGTGCTCCATCACCAGTATGCGATCCGAAACGCCCATCACCAGGCTCATGTCGTGCTCGATCAGCAGCACGGCGACGCCGAACTCGCGGCGCAGCCGGTCGATCAGGTGTTGCAGCTCGATCTTTTCCTGCGGGTTCAAGCCCGCCGCCGGTTCGTCGAGCATCAGCAGGCGCGGCCCGGTAATCATGCAGCGCGCGATTTCCAGCCGCCGCTGGTGCCCGTAAGGCAAGGTGCCCGCTTCGCGGTCGGCGGCATAACGCAAATCCATGCGGTCGAGCCACAGCGCCGCGCGTGTCAGCGCTTCCTTTTCGGCGCGCCGGTAGGCCGGGGTGGCACACCGGCCGTGCAGCAACCCGGAGT
>JAIRRE010000267.1 GCA_031256125.1 Burkholderiaceae bacterium | reverse complement strand
TGCACCAGCGCCGCCGCGTCGTCGGCGCTGCCGTTGAGGGTCAGCTTGGTGCCTTCCGCGCGCAGCGCGGTCAGCCACGCGCCGTCGGGTACGGCGCGGGTGAGCATGTCCAACGCGGGTGGCAACGCGATTTGCTGGCCGACCAGATCGCGCAGCGCTTGCAGGCGGCCCACCTGCGCCAGCAGCGCCTCGCGCGCGGCAATTTGCGGACCAGCCTGCCGCTGCAAGGCATCTTGCGCGGCCATGGCCTGATGCGCGCGCGCACGGGTAAAAGCCGTGGGCGTAACCAGCAGCGCCACTAGCAACAGCGCGGCCAGCGTGATCAGCGCCAAATGTTGGCTAAAGCCGCGCGTTGCCAGTCGCTGACGCACGCGCTCGCCGTAACCACGGATGACGATCGGGCGCAGCGCAACGTTGGGGTTGGCTCTCGGAGGAAGCACCCAGATCTCCGGCTCGCCCTCGGGGCGCCAACCCGCCGCACGGGCTTCGATTTGCGCTAGATCGACCTGTGCGCGCGAGGTCATGGCCACGTGCGTGCGGCCGTCGGCTTGCGCCGCGTAGCCGTACACTGTCTGCGCGGCGGGGAAGGGCGCGTTGGAGGCCACATCCAGTGCCACCACTTGGGCCAGATCGGCATCGGCCAGCGACGGCAGCGCCAAGCGCCGCTCCAGCACGCGATCAGGCGCTAGTTCCAGCGCGTGGCAAACGGCAGGCGTGGCAGGGGGGGCGTGCTCGACGCGTGCCTGTCCGTGCGCCACCTGCCAGTGCGTCACGCGCCCATCGGCGTGCCGTAACGCCACCCGCACCGCAGGTGTGAACCGCGCCAGCGCCGGCAGTTCAGCCAGCAACCGACCCGCCGCGCGCCATTGACGTAGCCATCGGCCTAAGTCCAGGCCGAAAAAGCGGCTGTTATCGTGGGTCAGAAGGGCCATGCGGGAATCGGTAAAACAAACAGGGGTTATGAGCGCTTATCAGGCAGGGAAATGGGTTGCGGCGGCATCGACGCGCGAACTCTCGCGCAGAATATGCCACGGGGCGAGTAAACCAGAACCTGGCCCGAAAAGCGCAGCATCCTCGGTTAAATGTAATATTTTGCCTGTCCCCAGCGGCACGGCAGCTTCCAGCCGGAATAAATTACTCTGCGCGGCCCCCGTTGGCGCAATGAAGGCAGTATTGCCACCCAGCGCCGCCGCCACATCGGGCGGCGCAGCCTGCGCATTGACCACACTCGTACCGGCGTTGCTGGCTGTCACTAGCGGCGCGATGCGCGCATACAGGTCATAAGTCATTCCGGGTACCAGCATCAGGTCTTCCACGGCCTCGAACCGGCGCGTCTGGTTGCCGCTGGACACAGGCGAGGCGATGTCCGTCTGTGGCACGCCATCGCGCCAGTCGATCAGGGTCTGGGCCATTTGTTGCGCCTGGGGCGGGGCCAGTCCACCGGCTGTTTGTAGTAGCGCGGCCAGCATCGGCGCTGGCGCGCTATTGAGTGGAATCCAGCCATTTAGCGGCGTGGCGGTTACCGCCATGTCCACCCCGGCGTAGCGCACGCCAATTTGTCCCGCGCCCTGCATCGGGCTGGTTTGGATTGTCAGTTGCTGCAACGCCAGCGCAATGGCCGCCTCGCCCAGCGCCTGTCCTGCGGTCTGGTCACGCAGCATCGTGGCGACACGGATGTTTTGTTTCACGGTTTGTGTCAATCCCAGCACCATGATGCTGAGCGCAGCGACGATCCAAAGCACGGCAATCAAGGCCATACCGCTTTGATAATGGTGGCGCCTTGAGCGCCGGGCATAGAGCGAGAGCGGTTGAGCGCGCCAGCTCTGCCGCGTCATTTGGGCTGTTGGGCGTGGGATGCTGCACGCGAAACCGGTTTTTTTTAGCATTCCTGTCCCTTGTCGCCGACGCCGAATGTGGCAACCCTGCCGAAGCACGACTGCGCGGCGCGCACCGCCACGACCAGCAATGGCCAGGATGGATCGGCGCCATCCACGTCGATCCTCACCGCCGAGGGCAGCAGAGCATTCGGCAGCGTTTGAATCGGCAGCCCCGGCGGCGGCCAAACCGCGCTCCAGTTGCCGCTGGTCGGATCTTGATAGTGCAGTGTCAGACTCGATACTGGCGCGGCTAGCGTCAGGCTTTGCGCCGCCCCCCAATTGCTAAAGGTGGCCGCGCCGGTCCACGGCGCGTAGCGCAGCACCAGCGCGTCCGATTCCACCGCCAGGCGCAGGTAGTACCGCCCGCCCGCGTCGAACCGCGCGGGCAGCACGCCGATCCATGCCACATGGTCGCCGGCGCCATCGAAAAACGGGATTTGCGCGGGCATTCCACCCTGGTTGTTGGTATAGAGGCGCGCCGAAACCAGCCCCAGCGTATCGCGCAGCCAATCCGTGGCTAGGTTGTAATCGTCGGATGCCGCCACATGTGTCTCGACTCGATCCTCGGTCTGCCCCATACCGCTGACGGCATTGGCCAGCGCCAGCATGAGCAGCGACAGCAACACCAGCGAGATCAACATTTCGACAAGAGTAAAGCCGCTGCGCGTGGTGCGCTGCCCCACAGGGGCGCTGGCGCAGCTTGGGAGCGGACCAACGATCTGGGCGACCGGGTTCACGGCGCGTTCCCCAGGCTACCCGGCGGCGGCAGGCGTTCGGGCCGCAGGGTGCGCAATTCGATGCTGCGCGCGGCGTCATTGCCCCAACTCACCTGTGCGCGCAGTTCGTGTAAATGCGGCGCTTGCGGGTTGGAGCTGTTGGCCGGCGTGGGATATGGCGCGCTGTCGATTCGCCAGCCGTAACCAGCCGATTCACCGCTGTCATGCACGTCTTGCGGCGGTGCCACGGTATACGCGGCCAGCAGCGATTGGGCCAGCGCCAGCGCCCGCTGGCGCTGCGCCAGCCCTCCAGTTTGCCGCGCGTCGTTGCCCATGACCTGGTAGATCATCCCCAGCGCCAGCGCCGCAATGGTAAATGCAACCAGGATTTCGAGTAGCGAAAAACCACGCTGACTACTGCGCGTCGCGCGTTGCCTTGCATCACGCCTGACGATTTGGGGCGGCACTTTCATGGCGCGATCGCCTCCTGTTCCACGCGGCCGGTAAACCAGTCCACCCGCAGGCGTATCCCCGTGCCGGAAGGACGGATGATGTCCAGGCTACCACCGCTGGCGCCGCCGCGCGGCAGAAAGCGAATCGACATTTGCCCGCCTGCCCCGGCTTCCTGGCCGGCCATGGTGGCGCGCAGGCTCAGCGGCTGGGGCACTTCGTAGGCCGGGCCGTCCACCATGCCGAAGGTGCGCGCTTGCAAATCCACCGCGAAGCGCGTTTCCACGCCCTCGGCCATCGCTTGGGCGCGCGCGGTGCGCAGGTCGGTCAAAGCCGCGCGCACGGTGTCGCGGTATTGCGCGCTTTCCCGCAAACGCCCGTAGGCCATGGGCGTGAGACCGGCGATGAGCGCCATAAGGGTAATGACGACCAGCAGTTCGATCAGCGTAAAGCCCAGCAGCCTGCGGGCGCACGGCGCCTTCCAAGACGGTTTCCACCCTATCGAGGCGACTCGGCGGTGGGACGCCGGTTGCTGCTGCGCGTATTCAGACACGGGCGGGTGACTACTAACTACTGATTGCTGATGTCGGCGTTTTCGCCCGTTCCGCCGGGGGCGTTGTCCGCACCCCAGGAAACGACTTGCGGGTTGCCGTTAGGCCCCGGGTTGGTGTAGTGGTAGGGGTTGCCCCAGGGATCGTTGGGCAGGCCGCCTTTCAGATACGGGCCGTTCCAGCCGTTGGCCGTGGGCGGCGCGGCTGCCAGAGCTTCCAAACCCTCGGCGTTGGTCGGGTAGCGGCCCACGTCCAGCTTGAACAAGTCCAGCGCCTTGTCCAGGTCGGCAATCTGGATCGCCGCCGTTTTGGACTTGGCTCCGCCCAGTTTTTTCATCACCTCTGGCCCGACGATGGCTGCCAGCATGGCGATGATGATGATCACCACCATGATTTCGATCAGCGTGAAGCCGCGCGTCGCGCGCTGCGCAATGGCTGCCGGGGTAAAAACAAGTTTGCGTTTCATGGTTGATTCTCTTCCCTACTATTTAGCCAGATCGTTAATCGACAAAACACCCAGCAGGATGGAGACGATGATGCACGCGATCAGCACCCCCAGCGCCAGGATCATCACCGGCTCCAGTAGCGTGAGCGCGCGCCGGATACCGGTTTCGACGTTGCGGTCGAGCACCTCGGCCAGTTCGTTCATCATCGGCCCGATGCGGCCGGTTTCCTCGCCCACCCGCACCAGGTTGATGGCCAGCGGCTCGAAGGCTTGCGTGGCCTGCATCGCCCGCACCATGCGCCCGCCTTCCTTGACCAGCGGCGTCATTTTGGCCAGCGCCTGGCGCAAATTGTCGTTACCCACGGTTTCGGTGGCGATGTGCAGCGCTGTCAATAGCGGCACGCCATTACCCAGCAGCGTGCCCAGCGCGCGCGCGAACAGCATCAGTTGGTATTGATATTGCAACCGCCCGATGACCGGCAGGCTCAGCACGCGCGCTTGCCACCATGTGCGCCCCTCGGGCGTAGCAAACCAGCGCCACGCCAGCCAGCCAGCCGCCACCAGCGCGGCGCCGATGAACAGGCCGTAATGCCTGAAACCGTTGTCCAGCGCCATCAGGATGCGGGTGGGCAGCGGCAGCGCGTCGCCCATATCAGCAAAGAGCTTTTGAAACTGCGGCACCACCAGGGCGAGCATGACGGTCAGCGAGAGCACCGCCACGCACAGCAGAATGGCCGGGTATAGCGTCGCGGAAATCACGCTTTCGCGCAGCGCACGCAGCCGCTCCATATGCGCTACCAGGCGTTCGAGTACCTGCGACATCTTGCCGCTGGCTTCGCCGGATCGCACCATATTGATGTAGAAATCGCCAAACAGTTCGTGGTGCGTGGCAAGAGCGCGGCTGAACGGCGCGCCGCCTTTTACGTCTTCCAGCAGACCTTCGAGCAGCGTCTTGAGGCTTGGTTTGGCACTCATTTCAATCAGCACGCGCAGCGCGTTATCCAGCGCCAGCCCGGCGCGCAGCATGATGGATAGCTCCGAGGTCAGCGTGCGCACGTCGGCAGGTTTGACCGGCCCGCGCGGCGTGCGGCGCGATTGACCAAAACGCGCCAGCGCGCCGCCCGCGCCCAGGTTGCCGGCGGCCAGCGCGCCGCCTTCATCGACGCGAATCGGCGTCAGGCCGCGCTCACGCAACTGGCGCAGCACGACGTCAGCGGAGGGCGCGTCCGTCTGCCCCTGCACCAATTGCCCGCCAGCGGATGCGGCGCGCCATGCAAATTCAGGCATCGCCGTGCTCTTCCTGCAATTCGTCTTGCGTTACGCGCAGCACTTCGTCGAGGCTGGTGACGCCAGCCGCAACCTTGCGCAAGCCGTCTTCGTAGAGCGTGAGCATCCCCGATTGCACCGCCAGTTGCTGCAACGCGCTGGCGTCGCCTCCTTGCAGGATGGCCCTGCGCATGGCTTCATCGACCACCAGCAGTTCGTGAATACCGGTGCGGCCCTGATAGCCGGTGTCGCGGCACTGCGCGCAACCGCGCGCCTCGTAAATAAGCTGGCCGGGCGGCATGAATTTGGCCAGACCCGAACTTTGCAACAATTCCGGCGCGGGCGTAACCGGCGCTTTGCAGTGCGGGCACAGTTGCCGCACCAGACGCTGGGCCAGCACGCCGTTGACGGTGGAGGTAATGAGGTAGCGCTCAATGCCCATGTCCTGCATTCGCACCACGGCGCTGGCGGCGGTGTTGGTGTGCAGGGTTGAAAGCACCAGGTGGCCGGTGAGCGACGATTGCACGGCGATCTGCGCGGTCTCGCCATCGCGCATCTCGCCAATCATGATGATGTCCGGATCCTGCCGCAGGATCGAGCGCAGCGCGTTGGCAAAGGTCAGGTTGATTTGCGCGTGCACC
Source organism: Burkholderiaceae bacterium (assembly GCA_031256125.1). Classification (GTDB taxonomy): domain Bacteria; phylum Pseudomonadota; class Gammaproteobacteria; order Burkholderiales; family Burkholderiaceae_C; genus Ottowia. The sequence goes on along the minus strand of JAIRRE010000267.1, from coordinate 9,105 downwards.
TGAATCTGGTTGATACCCTCCAGTTGATATTCCACCGGGTCTTCCACAGTGATGATCTTCTGCGAGGTTGAATCGAGCTTGGCCAGCGCCGCATAAAGCGTGGTGGTTTTGCCCGAGCCGGTGGGGCCGGTGACCAGCAAAATGCCGTGCGGCCGTTGAATGAGCGAGCGAAAGCGCGCCAAATTGTCGGCCTCGAACCCCATATCCTCCAGCCCGAAGCGCACGCTGGCGCGGTCGAGTACCCGCATCACCACGCTTTCGCCATGCACCGTCGGCACGGTGGAGACGCGCAAGTCCAGTTCGCGCCCCTTGACACGCGTTTTGATGCTCCCATCCTGTGGCAGGCGGCGCTCGGCAATATCCAGATGCGCGAGCAGCTTGACACGCGAACTCACCGCCGCGCCCTGGTTTCCGGACACCACCTCTCCTGGTTGCAACACGCCATCGACGCGGTAGCGCACGTGCAAACCGTCCTCGAACGGTTCCAGGTGAATGTCGGAGGCGCGCAACTCGATCACGCGGCCAATGATGGTGTTGACCAGCCGGATTACTGGCGCTTCGCTGGCCAGATCGCGCAGGTGTTCGACGAATTCGCCCGCATCGCCGCTGCCCAGTACATCCTCGCTATCCTCATGCAGAGCCTGGCCTTCTTCCTGCTGGTGTTGCAGCGCCTTGTCGATGTCCGAAGCCAGCCCCACTGCGGGCCGAACCGCCAGCCCCGTGGTCAGGTGCAGCGCCTTAAGGACGAACGCATCTTGCGGCGCGTGCATAGCGACGTAAAGCTGCCCGCCTTGAATGGCCAGCGGCAACACACGATGGGCGCGCAAAAACGCCGGAAGCAAGCCATTGGCTTCCGCTGGCGCGTCCGGGAACTGCTCGGCCGGCACGAACGGCAGGCCCAGATACTCCGCTAAGGCGCGCGCCGCGTCGGCCTCCGACACCAGCCCGAGGCTGACCAGCGCCGAATCGAGCGCGCCGCCCATTTCGTGCGTGGCCGCCAGCGCCCGCTCCAGATCGCGCGGCGAGAGTTTGCCGGTGTGTACTAATGCCTGGCCGTACTGCGCCCAGTCAAGAGCGGCGGCATCGACGGTGGCGGGCGCGGGAATTTGCAGGGATTCGGGCATGAAATAGAAGCGGTCACGTCGGTAAAACTGAATGCCCCCGGGCAACGAATTGTAAGATTCTACGGGCCGCTTGGCGCGGCGTTGCATTTGCTATAGATTACCACCGAGCGATGGTAGTTCCACCTTATGAGTATTATTCTTGGTCATCATATCCCGCGCGCCATCAGTACCCAAACCCGTATCGAACGGACCCGCCTGCACCCGGCGGGTAAAACGCTCGCGTAGATCGGAAATCGGTTTCTCAAAGCTGTGAAATACGGCTGCCGAGACAGCCAGCACCAACGCTAGCCAAATCAGCACGACCCACCAAACAATACTCCCCATGTTCCAGTCTAGCCATTTGATGGCTCCCAGCAGCAGTAGCAGCAGCGGGTAGTGGCATAAGTAAATCGAATACGAATAATCGCCTATGCGGGCCGACAGCCAACGTGCCGCGCCAGTGCTTGGCGCATGCGCCGACAGCCAGGGCAAGATCAGCACCACCCCTAGCGCAGGGGCGGAAATCAGCGCCAGATCATTGAAGTGTCCGCCAGCAAACCCCCGCCAATTGATTAGCATGAAATAAAACATGGCTGCTACTGCGCAAAGCATTAGCAGCAGCCCGGCCAAGGCCTTTCGATGCGGGTGGCTGCGCCACCAGCCGGGATGCCAGCGGCTCAGGATGGCGGCCAATACCCCCCAGCCGGTAGCGTCCAGATGCAGCGCCGTGACACGGCGGATATGTTCGTCCCAAGCGAAAATGTGCGCCGGTGGCGTCAGTACGCAGCGCAGCGCGGTAGGCAGCACAATCAGCGTCAGCGCAACAATCCAGAATAGGTGTCGCCGCTCCAGTCGCAATATCAGCGCCGCCAGTCCCAGCAGCAACGGCATCAGCAAATAAAACCATTCATCCAGCGCCAACGACCAGGCCTCGGAAAAAAACAGGGGCTTTTCCTGCGGCCAGGCCAAGTTTTGCGCAAACACCGCAAACGACCATGAAAAATGCCCTTCCTCCAGTCCCCACCACACTAGCGCGGCGTTGATTACCAGGAACAGGTAATAGTTCGGCATGGTGCGAAACCATCGCCGCAGCCAGAAATCGCGTGCGCTGGCGCGCCAGTTACCCCGGCTCTCGAAGCTGCGGATCATCATCGAGCCGATCAAAAAACCACTCAGCACGAACAACCATTCAATGGAAAATACGGCGCACGCACTCGCTGCCGCCCGCCAGCCGGTCCACTGCGACAAGCCACTATCGACAAATAAAACAAGATAGCCGTGGTTCATTAGCACCACACAGATTGCCAGCGAGCGCAGCACATCCAACCCGAAATTACGGGCGGGTTTGCGCTGACCGCTGGCGCTGTGGCTCAATTGCACACGCCCTAATCAGACAGTTCGGCCTGCGCCAAAGGCGGTGCGGACCGGTCTTTGTCTGAGAGTATCGGCGCGGCGATGCCGTGCGCCGCCAGCGGCCATTCGATACCGATGGCCGGGTCGTCCCAAGCGACGCCGCGTTCATACGCAGGCGCGTAATAGTCGCTGGCCTTGTAGAGGAAATCCGCCGTGTCTGAGAGCACCACAAAACCGTGCGCCATGCCCGGTGGCAGCCAGAACTGGCGCTGGTTGTCCTCGGTCAGTTCCACGCCTGCCCAGCGCCCAAAAGTGGGCGAGCCGCGCCGCAGATCGACCGCCACGTCGAACACCGCCCCGCGCGCCACGCGCACCAGCTTGCCTTGCGGTTGGCGGATCTGGTAGTGCAGCCCGCGCAACACGCCTTTTTTGCTGCGGCTGTGGTTGTCTTGCACAAAATCCACATTGGCAAGACCGGTGGCCTGCGCGAAGTCGCGCGCGTTGTAGCTTTCCATGAAAAAGCCGCGCGCGTCGCCGAATACTTTCGGCTCCAGAATCAATACGCCGGGAATAGAGGTTTCAATGATCTGCATGAATGATCCAGATAAAAAGCCGCACGGCAAACAACAACAACAAGCCGCCCATCACGCGCTCGAACCAGTGTCCGAGCCGTTCAAACCGCTGCCGCACGCGCGCCGTGGAAAATAAAAAACTTACCAGACAAAACCAGATGGCGGTAACGCAGCACATCCAGATGCCATAACCGATTTGGATGCGCAGGGGCGTTCTGGCGCTGACGATGGTGGTGAATATCGCCAGAAAAAACAGCATGGCCTTGGGGTTGGTGGCGTTGGTCAGAAAACCTGTCATGAAAGCCTTGCGCGACGCCATTGTCAAAACTGGGGCTTGCCCAGTCTGCATCAGTGAGGATGCGGGCTGCGCCCGCAGCAATTTGATGCCTAGATAAACCAGATACACCCCTCCCAGACAGCGGACGGCCAAATTTATCCAGGGCCATGTGTGCAGCAGCACGCCAATACCCAGCAAAGCATAAAGTACGTGCACGGAAATACCCGAACCGATGCCCAGCGCCGTCAATACACCGGTTTTGCGTCCGTGGCGCACGCTTTGACTGACGGCCACGGCGAAATCCGGGCCGGGCGACATTACCGCCAGAAAATGCACACCCGCCAGCGCCAGGAATTCACCCAGGTAGGGACTGGCGGCCATGCAAGATCTTCTGGAAATGGTTATGCGCTGCGCTCGCGCAGCAGCCCCAGCAGATACTGCCCATAACCGCTTTTGGCCAAGGGCCGTACCAGCCGCTCGAACTGTGCCGCGTCGATGTAGCCCTTGCGCCAGGCGATTTCTTCGGGGCAGGCGATTTTCAGACCTTGACGGTGCTCCAGCGTGGCGATGAACTGGCCCGCTTCGAGCAGGCTATCGTGCGTGCCGGTATCCAGCCACGCATAGCCGCGCCGCATGATCTGCACCGCCAGTTCGCCCCGTTGCAAATAAGCGTCGTTGACGGCGGTGATTTCCAGTTCACCGCGCGCGCTGGGTTTGACGGCTTTGGCAATTTCGACCACCTGCGGGTCGTAGAAATACAGGCCCGTGACGGCATAGTTGCTACGCGGCGCCTTGGGCTTTTCCTCGATCGAAATGGCGCGCCCGGTGCGGTCGAATTCGACCACGCCGTAGCGCTCCGGGTCGTTGACGTGGTAGGCGAACACCGTGGCACCTTGCGGCTGCGCGCCAGCGCGCACGAGCATCGATTCCAGATCGTGACCGTAAAAGATGTTGTCGCCCAGCACCAGGGCGCTGGGTGCGCCGTTCAAAAACGCTTCACCGATCAGGAACGCCTGCGCCAGCCCGTCAGGACTAGGCTGCACCGCATAGTGCAGCGACAGACCCCATTGATTGCCGTCACCCAACAGTTGCTCAAAACGCGGCGTGTCTTGCGGCGTGCTGATGATGAGGATTTCACGGATGCCCGCCAGCATCAGTATGGCCAGCGGGTAATAGATCATCGGTTTGTCATAGACCGGCAGCAGTTGCTTGCTGATCGCTAGCGTCGCCGGGTGCAGCCGGGTGCCGGAGCCGCCGGCCAGGATGATGCCTTTACGAGGTGTTGCCATTGTTGTCATAGGATTTCACGAATCATGCGCCGCACCCCATCCTGCCACGGCGGCAGCCGCAGATCGAATGCAGCTTGTACCTTGCGGCAATCGAGGCGCGAATTGAGCGGACGTTGGGCCGGCGTAGGCCAGTCCGCGGTGTCGATGGGCGCAACCTCGCGTACCTTGAGGTCGTGCGCGGGCTGCATGCACCGCGCCTCCTCGATGACCAGCCGCGCGTAATCGAACCAGGTGGTCGTGCCGCTGGCAGTCAGGTGATACAGGCCGGAGAGCGCTGAGTCGCGCAGCAGGCGCGCCAGTGCCAGCGCGGTCGCGTCGGCCAGTAGTTCCGCGCCGGTGGGTGCGCCCCATTGGTCGGCCACCACCGTCATGCGCTCACGCTCGCGCGCCAGGCGCAGCATGGTTTTGGCGAAGTTGCCGCCGCGCGCGGCATAGACCCAACTGGTGCGCAGAATTAAATAGCCGCTGCCCCCCGCTTGTAGCGTAGGCCGCAGGGCGGCCTCGACCGCGCGCTCGCCGTCGAGCTTGGTTTGGCCATAGACCGACAGCGGCGCGGGCGCATCGTCCTCCCGCCAAGGCGCATCGCCGCTGCCATCGAACACGTAGTCGGTGCTGTAGTGCACCAGCGCCGCGCCGCAGGCCGCGGCTTCGCGCGCCAATACGGCGGGCGCGTCGGCATTGACGCGGCGGGCTAGTTCCGGCTCGCGCTCGGCCTGATCGACGGCGGTATAAGCCGCGGCGTTGACGATGACCTGCGGCCCGATCTGCCGCACAGTGGCGGCTAGCGCGTCCAGGTCGGACAGGTCGCCACCGTTCTGACGATGGCGCGCAATCACCTCACCCAGCGGTGCCAGGCTGCGCTGCAATTCCCAGCCTACCTGCCCGTGCGGGCCGAGCAGCAGAATCTTCATTGCGCAGTCTCCGCCTCGCGCTGGCCATATTGTTTGGCCACCCAGTCTCGGTAAGCGCCGCTTTGCACGCCCGCCACCCAATCGGGATGCGCCAGATACCACGCGATGGTTTTGCGCAAGCCCGTTTCAAAGGTTTCTTGCGGCCGCCAGCCCAGTTCGCGTTCCATTTTGCCCGCGTCGATGGCGTAACGCCGATCGTGTCCGGGCCGGTCGGTCACGTGGGTAATCTGTACGCGGTAGCTCTGCCCGTCGGCACGCGGGCGCAGCGCATCGAGCGCCTCGCAAATGGCGTGCACGATCTGCAAATTGGTACGCTCGTTGTGGCCGCCGATGTTGTACGTTTCACCCACCCGACCCGCAGCCAGCACGCGGCGCAGCGCGGCGCAATGGTCCTGCACGTAAAGCCAATCGCGCACCTGCTGCCCATCGCCATACACCGGCAGCGGCTCACCCGCCAGCGCGTTGACGATCATGAGCGGGATCAGCTTTTCCGGAAAGTGATACGGCCCATAGTTGTTGGAGCAATTGGTCGTGACCACTGGCAGCCCGTGCGTGTGAAGCCAGGCGCGTACCAGATGGTCGCTGGCCGCTTTGCTGGCCGAATACGGGCTGTTGGGTTCGTAACGGTGCTGCTCGGTGAACGCGGGCGCATCGGGCGCCAGCGAGCCGTACACCTCGTCGGTGGAAACGTGCAGAAAACGAAACGCCGCGCGCTCGCCCTCGGGCAGGCTGCGCCAATAGGCGCGCACGGCTTCGAGCAGGCGAAACGTGCCGGTCACGTTGGTGGCCATAAAATCCTCCGCACCGTGGATCGAACGATCCACATGGCTTTCTGCCGCGAAGTTGACGATGGCGCGCGGTCGGTGCTCGGCCAGCAGGCGCGCGACCAGCGCCGCATCGCCGATATCCCCGCGCACGAAGATATGCCGCGCGTCTCCGGCCAGACTGGCCAGATTGGCCGGGTTGCCCGCGTAGGTCAGCTTGTCCAGGTTGAGCAACGGCTCATCCGAGGCAGCCAGCCAGTCCAACACGAAATTACTGCCGATAAAACCGGCTCCGCCAGTAACGAGAATCATGATGATGAATGAAACGTTTTGTGTTTTATACGAGGCGGGATTATTTCATGGCACAGTTCATAGTTGACTCTGCAAAGACGATTTTCATATGACAACTGAACCTGAAACCGATGATTCATCCCCCGCTGGCTGGCCGCTCTGGCAGCCGCCGCCGGGTTTACCGGAACCGGCGCGCCAAGTCTGGCTGGCCGGGCTGGGCGCGTTTTCGCGCGCGCAAGCCGAGGGCGGCAAAGCGTTCGAGGCACTGGTGCGTCAGGGCCTTACCTTGCAAACGCAGGCCAGCCAGGCGGCCCAGGCGCGCATCGCCGAGGCCGCGCAGCCGTGGGAACATTTGAGCGGCCTGAGCGATATTTTTGAAGATCGCGTGGCGCGGGCGCTGGCGCATTTGGGCTTGCCTTCGGCGCACGACTGGGCGGCGTTGCAGGCGCGGGTGCGTGCGCTGGAAGCGGCGTTGCCGGATGCGCCAAGCGCCCGGCACGCTGGCGCGCCTGCGCCGTCGGCCGCGGCCAGGCCCACAGCTAAATCCGCAACCAAATCCACAGCCCAATCTCCGGCTGCGGTGAAGAAGCCCGCCGCTCGATCTAGCGCCAAACCACGCGCCCAATCCGGCCCTACAAAACGCATCTCAACCCGCACACCGTCCCGATCTTGACCGCCACCGCTCTGACCGCTCCCGTGCCCGCCGCGCCCAAGATTTGGCTCGCGCTGCTGGCGCTGTTCGTGCTCGTCCTGCACGCGCTGTTGCTGCTGGGCTTACCACACTGGTGGATGCACGACGTGCCTGTTACCGGCGGCCCGCCGGTGTTCCAGATACGCGCCCTTGCGTTCGTGCCGCCGCAGGTCGCGCCCACCGAAACGCCCACAACCGTCCAGCCGGCGCCACAAATTCCGCTCGCGCCGCCGCCCCTGAAAAAACCGCAATCCCGCACGCGCCCGGAACCGCTGCACAAAGCTGCCAATCGCCCGCCACCACCTGCCGATATACCGCCGCCGCAGACTGCCACGCCTGTTTTTTCCAGCGCGCCTTCAAGCCAAGGCGACCCGGATCACCCACCTAGTTTGCTGCAGGCGCCTCCGGCGGTCGCATTTGGCGGCAACGCACCGCTGCCACCCATCGCGCCGCTGCCGTCCGATCAGATATTGGCGGCGCAGCAGCAGGCGGCCCGGCCCAACACCACCATCCTGACGGCGTCCAACATCCTCATGCCCGGCACGCCCGAACCGGCGCCGCAGGTGCGTTTGCCGCAGCCGGTGCAAGCTGTCTACAAGGCCACCATTACGTCCCCGGAGGGGCGGGTAGTGGTGTTGAACAGCACGTTTTACTGGCGACACGACGGGCAGTATTACGACGCGCGCTGGATACTCTACGGCCCGGCCATTGGCGACCACAGTCGCTATTCGTTGGGGCTGATTACCGCGCGCGGTATTGCGCCCGGCAACGCACGCGGGCTGGGCGCCGACGCCTACGACTTGACGTTCGATTACGTGCAAGGGCAGCTGTACACCCAGCCATCGGCGGTTACCGCACAGGGCGCAGTTCCGGCCCAATTGCCCGCGAGCATCACCAACCCGGATCAACCCAGTCAGCCCGACCAGCCCTCCGGCACGCCGTTGTCGCCTAGCGTGCAGGACCGGTTGAGCGTTCTGATCGAACTGAGCGCACTGATGGCGGGCGACCCGTCGCATTACCCGGTTGACAGCCGCATCACGCTGCCGGTGGCCGACAGCTTGGGCCAGACCCCGCCGGTGACTTTCGAGGTGGTGGAGGACGGCGATATTTCCCTGACCCTTGCCGGCCACGATGCCGGACGGTATCAGGCGCTACATCTGGTGCACGAATCCAGCGGCGCCCAAGACTCGCGTATTGATCTATGGCTGGGCAAACAGCTCGACTACCTTCCGGTGCGCTTGCAAATCGTCCCATCCGGTCCCGGCGGCGAGCGGTTGGATATGACGCTGGGCGACATCCATCTCTACCCCATGCCGGCGGCTACGCTTGTCCCCCCGGGCGGCAGCGGCGGTAGCGCCCACGGCGTGCGCTAACCCGCTGCCAAGGTATCGTAAAAGAGACACGAAAAAGAGGGGACCCCGCACGCCATGACCCGCAAAGCGCCGCGCCGCACCGCCGAACGCATCTTGCAAACTGCGCTTGCCCTGTTCAACCGCTATGGCGAGTCGGGCGTTTCCACCGGCATGATTGCGGCGGCGCTGACCATCAGCCCCGGCAATCTGTATTACCACTACCCGGCCAAGGAAACGCTGATTAATACCTTGTTCGACCAGTATGAAGCCGCGCTGACTCGCCTGCTGGCTGCTTGTGCCGACGCACGCGACGTGGAAGATGCTTGGTTTTGCCTGCATTCGCTGTTCGAGCTGATCTGGCAGTATCGTTTTCTTTACCGCGACCTCAATTATCTGCTCTCGGACAACCGCCACCTCGAAGCCCGGTTGCCCGATTTGCTGGCGCGCAAAAAAACGGCGCTACGCGGCATTCTGGAACAGCTTTGTGCTACAAAAAAAGAAG
>JAIRRE010000241.1 GCA_031256125.1 Burkholderiaceae bacterium | reverse complement strand
CTGGTGGCGCTGACCATCGTGTTCCTGGTGGTCACGGTCACGTTGCTGCCCTTCTCGGTTTTCAGCGTGCAGGCGGCGGGCGCTGGCGCGGTGGTTTCGATCACGGCGCTGGTGGCGCTGCTGGTGTGCCTGATTCCAACCACCATCGGCGGGTTGCTCTCGGCCGTCGGCGTGGCGGGCATGAGCCGCATGTTGCGCACCAATGTCATTGCCACTTCGGGCCGCGCGGTGGAAGCGGCGGGCGACGTGGACGTGCTGCTGCTGGACAAGACCGGCACCATCACCTACGGCAACCGCCAGGCCAGCGCTTTTCTGGCCGCGCCGGGCGTGAGCGAGGCGCAGCTCGCTCGCGCGGCGCTGTTGGCGTCGCTGGCCGACGAGACGCCCGAAGGCCGCAGCATCGTCGATCTGGCGCGCGCCCAGGGCATAACCGACGCGGCGGATGCTCGCGCCCAGTTCGTCGCCTTTACGGCGCAAACGCGCATGAGCGGGGTCGATCTGCCCGGCGCTGCCCAGGACGGCGCGCCGCGCATGTTGCGCAAGGGCGCAGTGGACGCGGTGCGGCGGCACGTGCAGGCGCTGGGCGGCGCGCTGCCGGAGGCGCTGGTGCGCATCGCCGACGATGTGGCGCGGCGCGGCAGCACGCCACTGGCGGTGGCCGACGGCGCGCAGGCGCTGGGCATCGTGGAACTCAAGGACATCGTCAAGACCGGCATCCGCGAACGCTTTGCGCAACTGCGCCGCATGGGCATCCGCACGGTGATGATTACCGGCGACAACCGGCTCACGGCGGCGGCCATTGCCGCCGAAGCGGGCGTGGACGACTTCCTAGCCGAGGCCACGCCCGAAGACAAGCTGGCGCTGATCCGCCAGCATCAAGGCGAAGGGCGGCTGGTGGCCATGACCGGTGACGGCACCAACGACGCGCCCGCGCTGGCGCAAGCCGACGTGGCCGTGGCAATGGGCAGCGGTACGCAAGCGGCCAAGGAAGCGGGCAACATGGTGGACCTGGACTCGGACCCGACCAAGCTGCTCGAAGTGGTGGAAACCGGCAAAGCGCTCTTGATGACGCGCGGGGCGCTGACCACCTTCTCGATTGCCAACGACGTGGCCAAGTATTTCGCCATCATCCCGGCGATCTTCGTATCCACCTATCCGCAACTGGGCGCGCTCAACGTCATGCGGCTGGCCAGCCCCTGGTCGGCGATCCTGTCGGCGGTGATTTTCAACGCGCTCATCATCGTGGCGCTGATCCCGCTGGCCTTGCGCGGCGTGCGCTACCGGCCCATGGGGGCGGCGGCGCTGTTGCGGCGCAACCTGGCGCTGTACGGACTGGGCGGGCTGGCGGTGCCGTTCATCGGCATCAAGATCATTGACTGGGTGCTGGCGGGGCTGGGGTGGGTATGAAATTTTTTCCGAGTTCATCATGAAAATCCTGCTTCGTCCCGCGCTTATCCTGCTGGTGCTGCTCACGCTCATCACGGGCGTGATCTATCCGTTGGCCGTCACCGGCATCGCGCAAGGGCTGCTGTCGGCGCGTGCCAATGGCAGCCTAATGCTGCACGATGGGCAGCCTGTCGGCTCCGCGTTGATCGGGCAGAACTTTGCCGACCCCGGCCACTTCTGGAGCCGGCCTTCGGCGACCACACCCGTGCCGTATGACGCCAACGCTTCCGGCGGCGCCAACCTGGGTCCGACCAACCCCGCGTTAGCCCAAGCCGTGCAGGCGCGCATCGCGGCGTTACGCGCCGCCGATCCGGGCAACACCGCGCCCGTGCCGATTGATCTGGTGACCACCTCGGCCAGCGGGCTTGATCCGCACATCAGCGCTGCCGCCGCGCGTTATCAGACTCAGCGCGTAGCGCGGGTGCGCGGCCTGCCGCCAGAGCGCGTGCTGCAATTGGTCGATGCGCACACCGAGCGGCCATTTCTGGGCTGGTTCGGCGAGCCGCGCGTCAACGTGCTGCAACTGAATCTGGCCCTGGACGCCATGCCAAAGTAACCTCCCTCCTATTCGATTTCTATTTCATTAGAGCCGTTTTTTTTGACCCTATACACCCCCCATGTGACCGCGCCGGATTTCTCTCGCCCGCTTGCGGGAGAGGGTGAGTCTGGCGCACGCTTGGTTTGAAGTTCAGCCATTGCACTCCTGTGCGTCATGTCCGAATCCACGCGCCCTGATCCCGACAAATTGCTCGCCCAACTGCGTGCCGACGAGTCGCGCGCCGCGCGCGGCAAGCTGCGTATTTATTTTGGCGCCAGCGCTGGCGTGGGCAAGACCTGGGCGATGTTGAGCGGTGCGCAGCGCGAGCGCGAGGCCGGGCGCGACGTGGCCGCCGGCGTGATCGAAACCCACGGCCGCACCGAAACCGCCGCGCTGCTGGCCGGGCTGGAGCAATTGCCACCGCGCCAAGTAGCGTACCGCGGGCGCACGCTGGCCGAATTCGATCTGGATGCCGCGCTGACGCGCCATCCCGCACTGCTGCTGGTCGATGAACTGGCGCACAGCAACGCCTCTGGTTCGCGCCACGCCAAACGCTGGCAGGACGTGCAGGAGCTGCTGGATGCTGGCATCGACGTGTGGACCACGCTCAACGTGCAACATCTGGAAAGCCTCAATGGCACGGTGGGCGCCATCACCGGGGTGCGCGTGCATGAGACGGTGCCCGATGCGGTGCTCGACGGCGCGCAGGAGGTACTGCTGATCGACGTCACGCCCGATGAGCTGCTGCGCCGCCTGAACGCGGGCAAGGTCTATCTGCCGCGCCAGGCCGAGCGCGCGTTACAGAACTTCTTTCGCAAGGGCAACCTGATCGCGCTGCGCGAGATTGCGTTGCGCCGCACCGCCGAGCATGTGGAAGGCGATGTGCGCGACTGGCGCGTGGAACAGTCCACCGGCACGGGCAGCAGTGCGCCGCCGGTCTGGAACACTTCGGGTGCAATTCTGGCCGCCGTGGATGCACACGAAGACGCCGCGCAGACCGTGCGCCGGGCGGCGCGGCTGGCCGGGCAGCTCAATGTCGCTTGGTACACCGTCCATGTCGAAACGCCGCGCCTGGGCCGCCAGAGTGCGACACAACACCAGCGCCGCACTGAGCGCGTGCTGGCCGTGCTCAAGCTGGCTGAGGAGCTGGGCGCGCAAACGGCGGTACTTAGCGGCAGTAACGTGGCCCGGACACTGGCCGCCGAAGCCCAGCGCCTGAATTGCGCCATCGTGGTACTCGGCCGTCCGAACACCGGCCCTTTCTGGCGACGCGCCGGCTTGGGTCTGAGCGTACAGAGCGGCGTGGCGCGCGCACTGGCGCGCTGCGCGCCGGCGCTCGATGTCGTCAGCGTGGGCGAAGCGCCCAGCGCGCGCTACCTGCCACTGCCGCGCGCCGCAGCACCCGGATCGGCGCTGGCCACGTCCGGCTGGCAGGGGTACGTCTGGGCGCTGGGCGCGAGC
>JAIRRE010000208.1 GCA_031256125.1 Burkholderiaceae bacterium | reverse complement strand
TGCTTCATGCGCGAGCCTTCTTCGCCAATGTGGAAGATTTTGGCTTCGGCTTCATCCAGAATTTTGTCCACTGCCTTGCCCTGCGGGTTGAAGGCGCTGGTGGCGATTTCGTCGCTGGCAGCCACGAGTTTGCGCAAGATGGCGCGTTCGCGCACGATCTCGCCATAGCGGCGGATGTTGCCCGCGCTGGGCACCGACTGCGCCAGCGCGTTCAGGTAAGCCATCCCTCCCACGTCGCCGGCCTTGCCCGCGCGCTGCAATTCCTCGTGCACGGTGATGATGTCGGCGGGCTTGTTTTCGCCGACCAGTTTGCCGATGACGGCATACACCAGGCGGTGTTCATGACGGTAGAAGTCGCTATCGACCAGCAGATCGCCCACCCGGTCCCAGGCGGCGTTGTCCAGCAACAGGCCACCCAGCACGCTGGATTCGGCCTCCAGCGAATGCGGCGGCACACGCAACTGTGCGATCTGATGCTCGGCGGCGGCATCGTTACTGGCCAGATCGGGGTAAAGTGGGTAAGCGGTCGATACGGACATGGCGCTCAATGGTAGAGGCAAAACAGCGTTCTGTCACCGGAAAAACCTGTACATAAACACTGGAAGATGCTGTGGAAATGCGGTGGAACGCTGGGGATAAAGGTGCCGGATGCGTGCACAAGTTGAGCACAAGTACGTGGATAACCCAGTGTGCAAACCGTGGACGAATCGGCGGCGCGGCGATGCGGCCCAATATGAGGTACTGTGTCCGCCCGAAAAATGAAACCGCCGGTTGTTCCGCGCGCAAACGCGGAACAACCGGCGGCTTGAGGCAACGTGCTGAATAACGCCGGAATGCGCTTGGACAGCTACCTCAGATCAAACCGTCTCGCCATATACCGACACGGTGATTTCGGCCACCACGTCGGTGTGCAGCGAAATGCCGACGGTGGTGTCGCCTACGGTCTTGACCGGGCCATTGGGCAGGCGGATTTGCGACTTGTGCACTTCGAAGCCCTGTTTTTGCAGCTCCTCGGCAATGTCGTGGTTGGTCACGGAACCGAATAGACGCCCATCGACACCGGCTTTTTGCGTCAGCTTGACGACACCGCCGTTAAGCTTGGCAGCCTGCTCTTGTGCCTTTGTCAGGCGCTCGGCGGATTGTTGCTCCAGCTCGGCGCGGCGCGCCGCGAATTCGGCCTTGTTGGCCTCAGTGGCGCGGCGCGCGCGGCCCGTGGGAATCAGGAAGTTGCGGGCGTACCCGTCCTTGACTTTGACGATGTCGCCCAGAACGCCGAGGTTGACGATCTTGTCCAGAAGAATGATTTGCATGGCGTGGTTCTCCGGTTCGCGCTCAGACCTTGTGCAGGTCGGTGTAAGGCAACAGCGCCAAAAAGCGCGCGCGCTTGATGGCGGTGTTGAGTTGGCGCTGATAAATCGCCCGCGTACCGGTCAAGCGAGCGGGAATGATCCTGCCGTTCTCGCCTACGAAATCGGACAGCGTGTCCATATCCTTGTAGTCGATTTCTTCCACGCCTGCCACCGTGAAGCGGCAAAAGCGTTTGCGTTTGAACAGCAGCGACTGGGTGTTGCGCTTGGGGCGCTTGTCCTTGTTGAATTTCTTGAACATGGCCATGAAGGGCCTCCTTGTGAAAACTATGAAATTTGACTGGGCTGAAAATCCAGCACGTGCAGCACTACGGACTTGGCGCGCACCGGGTTGATCGAAGCCCCCGGACTAGCCAGGAAACCGGTGAACCGCCAGTACGATCCGACCGCTTGCCGGTCCAGCCGTTCGGCGATCGCGCCGATGGCCTTGGCCTTGAGTTGCGCCTGCACGCGCCGCATACCATCGGCTTGCGTGACTACCGACTCATGCGTCAGCTTCAAATCCAGCGCCGGCAGCCCGGCGGGAGTTGAGCGCAACGCGCCGCGTTCGGCAATCCGGGCGGAAAATTCGGTGCGGTTCACGCGATACAGCGAGCAGGCGTTGATACCGTGGAATGTCGCGCGCTGACCGTAGCCATCAGGCTTGAGCGGCCGCCTCGGCGGCTTGTTGAACCTTGCGCGCTTCCTCGCGCTCCACGGTCTTCATCATCGGCGAAGAACCGGTTTCGGCGCGCTGCTTTTGTATCGTCAAGTGGCGCAACACCGCGTCGTTAAAACGGAAGGCATGTTCGAGTTCGCCCATTACCTCCTGACCAGCCTCGATGTTCAGGCACAGGTAGTGCGCCTTGGCCAGTTTGTTGATCTGGTAAGCCAGTTGGCGGCGGCCCCAGTCTTCCACGCGGTGGACTTTGCCGCCTCCCGCAGTAATCAGGCCCTTGTAACGTTCGAGCATGGCGGGCACCTGCTCGCTCTGATCCGGGTGGATCAGCAACACGATTTCGTAATGACGCATGCAGACTCCTTGTGGATAAAAAAACAGCCGCCCCGGCGTCAGAACGGGTGCGGCAAGGGAATTAAGAATTATAGTGCCGTTAGCACATGGCGCTTATTTTAGATTCGCCAGCCGGTCGCGCGCAGCCGAAGCAGCCTCCGATTGCGGGTATTTTTTGACCAGTTGCTCAAGCGTGGTGCGGGCAGCTTTCTTGTCCTTGATCTCGATCTGGCAGTTGGCGATCGACAACAGCGTCTCGGGCGCTTTTTCATCCTGGGGCGCAACGGCTAAAAGCGAACGAAAATTATCAATCGCCTCTTTGTAGTTGCGCGTGGCGTACTGGGCGTTGCCTAGCCAGAACAGCGCCGATGGCGCCTGAAGGCTGCGCGGGTAATGTTTGACGAAGTTGGCAAACCCCGCTTGCGCGGCCATGAAATTGCCGCCACGAAACTGCGTCAGCGCGGCGTCGTAATCCTGCTTTTCCCGCTGGTCCGCGGACGGAACCGTTACAGGCGGAGAAACGCTGGGCGAGACTTGGATCGGCTGGTCGGACGCGCCGCTATTGGGATTGGCCGCCGCCTGGCCCGAAGCAGGTTGCCCCGCGCTAGGCGGATTGGACGCCGCCGCCGCTTGGCTGGCCGCCGCCTGCTGTTGTTTTTGCAGATCGGCTATCTGCTGCGCCAGTTGCTCGTTCTGCCCGCGCTCATGCGCCAACTGATCTTTCAGACTGTCAATTTGACGTTGCAGATCGAGCAGGCTCTTCCGTAATCGGGAATTGTCTTCGACCAACTTGTTCTGCGACAGCACGACCAGATCCACACGGTTGCGTAAATCCAGAATCGCCTGCCGTGCCTGGTTGTCGCCAAACAGATCAGCGCGCGCGCTTACGCTCGCACCCAGCGCGGCCGCCGCTGCCAGCGCCCACACCCCCGCACGCAATACGGGCGGCAAGGTAAACCTATGGACAACTTTGCGCCCCGGCATGGGTACCCTCATGGTTTAGTGAGGGCGAAAATCGACGCGGCGGTTTTTGGCATAGGCCGCTTCATCGTGACCGGGATCGGCGGGTTTTTCCGCTCCGAAGCTCACCGCTTCCATTTGGCCATCGGACACACCTTCCAGAACCAGCGCGTGCCGCACAGCCTCGGCACGCTTTTGTCCCAGCGCCAAGTTGTATTCGCGGCTGCCACGTTCGTCGGTGTTGCCCTCCAGCGCTACATGGCTCGCAACATGCGATCGCAGATAGCGCGCCTCCTGATCGACCACGCCTTGATATTCGGGCTTGACAACGAAGCTATCAAAGTCGAAATAAACCGAGCGGTCGTTAGAGTAGTTGGAGGAACTTCCATTGATACCAGTTTGCCCCGCCACCCCCTCTCCAACGGCGTTGATCGTGGTGACTTTCCTGTGCGCGGGGTGCACGGCAGCTGTGGGAGTAATGGTTGACCTGGTCTTGGTGGATGTACAGCCGCTAACCAACCCGGCCGCCAAAGCGGCTAAAACGGCGTACTGGACGAGATGATGTTTGATTGCCATGAAAAATCTCCTGCGGAGCGAAAATAAACAGTAATTTTGGACGAGAACACAACTATGCGCCGGGGGCCAGCCATTCTGTGCCAGCCTTAGCGTTGATAAGGCCCCCAAGCTGGCTCGCGGATGTTGCCGGGGGGCGCCGTCAAACGCGCCCTGATTTTGCCATCCACAGTGGTGGTCATCAGCGCCGTGCCCCCGCCTTGCCGTGTAGCATAAACGATAAGGCGGCTATTGGGTGCGAAGCTCGGACTGGAGTCGTCATTGGTATCGGTAATATCGGTACTCTGACTGGAGGTCAGATCCATCACGCGCAGCCGATAGCTGTCGCCGCTGCGCGCGATGTAAGCCAGCCAACGCCCGTCCGGGCTAAGGGCCGGGGAGACGTTGTAATTGCCATCGAACGTCAGCCGTTGCGCTTCGCCGCCGCCCGCAGGCATGCGGTATATCTGCGGCGCACCGCCGCGATCACTGACAAAATAAATTTGCCGCCCGTCGGGCGAGAAACGCGGTTCAGTGTCAATACTGGATGATTGCGTGATGCGCTGCGGCTGCCCGCCGCTGGCGTTAATGAGGTAGAGCTGCGAGCCTCCCGCCAGCGACAGCGTAACGGCCAGCATACGACCATCGGGCGACCAGGCCGGGGCGCTATTGGAGCCGCGAAAGTTGGCCAACAGCCGCCGTCGGCTCGTCGCCACGTCCTGCACATAAACCACCGGCTTGCGCGATTCGAACGACACGTAAGCCAAACTCCGTCCGTCGGGCGACCAAGTCGGGGAAATAATCGACTCCACGCTTAAAAGGGCGGGTTGAGCGTTCGCGCCATCGGCATCGGCCACCCACAACGTATAGCGGTTACCGACTCGCGTCACATAGGTCAAGCGGGTGGAAAAGACCCCTTTCTCCCCGGTAAGCTTTTCATAGATGTAATCGGCGATTTTGTGTGCCGCCAGCCGCAAATCATCTTGCGACACCACGTAACCCTGGTTGCCTAGATCGGCATTCCTGACCACATCCCACAGGCGACAGCGCACGTCGAAACGGCCATCGGCCAAACGCGTCACGCTGCCAGCGGCCAGCGAATCGGCCCCGCGTTGACGCCATGTGGTTATGTCCGGGCGCGTAGTCTCATCCATCACCTCGCCATTGGGCGCGACAATGCGAAACTGCCCGCTGCGCGCCAAATCGGCGCCAATGATCTGGCTCTCCTGCTGCGGCGCCCCCGCCTCGCCGCGAAACGGCACGATGGCAATGGGTAATTGCGTCACGCCCACGCCA
The DNA here is from genome assembly GCA_031256125.1 of Burkholderiaceae bacterium. GTDB lineage: Bacteria > Pseudomonadota > Gammaproteobacteria > Burkholderiales > Burkholderiaceae_C > Ottowia. The sequence goes on along the minus strand of JAIRRE010000208.1, from coordinate 4,125 downwards.
GCGATTTGGACGCGAAATTGCGCCAGCGCGGACATCGGCGCGGCCAGCAGCGGCGCCATCAGCGAACCGGCCAGCAAATCACGGCGGCGCAGGCGGGCGGCGGTAAAGGATGTGGGGAATTCAGGATTTGTCATGCCTTCGGGAAAGAAAATGCGGTCGTGCCAAGCACAGCAAACTGCTATGGTAGCCGGAACCAACACGGGCTGCGTCAAGCGGCTTGGTTCGCGCTCCGTAGAATCGCCCGCTTCCTATGTCAAACCCCAGTTCCCTGCCCGATACTGTACACGCCGGACCGCATCCCGCATCGCTCATCAAACGCCTGGCCCGGCTGTGGCCCTACTTCAGCCGCTACCGCATGGGCTGGGTGCTGGCCCTGGCGGCGATGCTGGTGTCCTCGCTGACCCAACCAGCGATTCCGGCGTTGCTCAAACCGTTGCTTGACCGCGGTTTCACGCAAGGCAATCTGCCGATCTGGATGCCGCCGGTGTTCATCATTGGCCTGTTCGTTATTCGCGGTATCGCGGAGTTCACGGGACAGTACGCGCTCGCGCGGATTACCGGCGAGGGTATGCTGACTTTGCGCAGCCAACTTTTCGAGCGGCTGCTCAAGGCCGACCTGACGCTGTTCGTGCGCCAGTCCGCCAGCCAACTGGCCAATACCATCGTTTACGAAGTACAGAACGGCTCCCAGCAATTGGTGCATGCCATGCTGATGCTCACGCGCGACGGCTTCACGGTGGTGGCGCTGATGGGTTACCTGATTTACCTGAACTGGAAACTCACGCTAATCGTGCTGGTGCTGGCGCCTTGCACGGCGTGGATCATGAAGATACTCAGCCGCCGCTTGCACGCGGTGACGCTGCAAAGCCAGGTCGCCACCGATGCGCTGGCCTACGTGGTGGAAGAAAACGTGCTGGCGCACCGCATGGTACGGCTGCACCATGCCCAGGACGCGCAAGCCGGGCGCTTCGACGTGTTGAGCCGCCGCTTGCGCGGGCTGGCGCTCAAGGCCACGCGCGCCTCGGCCGCCATTACGCCGCTAACGCAATCGGTGGCGGCGATTGCACTGTCGGTAGTCATCGTCATCGCCCTCACCCAAAGTCATGCGGCCCATAACAGCGGCGGCCAAGCGGTCACGGTGGGCGGGTTCGCCGCCTTCGTCGGCGCGATGCTGATGCTGGTCGCGCCCACGCGCCGGCTGGCCGATGTGGTCAACCCCATCACGCGCGGGTTGGCAGCGCTGGAACGCGGGTTGAATCTGCTGGCCACCGTGCCGCCCGAACGTGACGAGGCGGCGCCGGATTCATCCAACGCCGCCGTGCCCCAGCGCGCGCGCGGCGACATCGCCTTGCGCAACGTGCGCGTGGCCTACCGCACAGACGGCCCGGCGGCGCTCGATGGCGTTGATCTGGACATCCGGGCCGGCGAAACGGTGGCGCTGGTCGGTCCGTCAGGATCGGGCAAAACTACGCTGGCCAATCTGCTACCGCGCTTCGTGCAGCTCACCTCCGGCACCATCGAACTGGACGGCATCGACGTGGCGGCATGGCCGTTGCAAGCCTTGCGCAACCAGTTCGCGCTGGTCAGCCAGGACGTGACCATGTTCAACGACAGCATCGCGGCCAACGTGGCGCTGGGCGCGGCGCAAATCGACCGCGACCGGGTGCAGGATTGCCTGAAAGCGGCGCGCCTGGCCGAGATGGTTGCTACGCTGCCGCAGGGCATGGACACGGTGCTGGGCCACAACGCGACGCAACTGTCGGGCGGACAGCGCCAGCGGCTGGCGATTGCCCGTGCGCTTTACAAGGACGCGCCAGTGCTGCTGCTCGACGAGGCCACCTCGGCGCTCGACACCGAAAGCGAACGCCTGGTGCAGCAGGCCATCGACCAAGCTATGAAGGGGCGCACCACGCTGGTTATCGCGCATCGGCTCTCGACCATCGAGCACGCCGACCGCATCGTGGTGCTGGAGCACGGCCGCATCGCCGAACAGGGCACGCACGCCGCGCTGCTCGCCGCGGGCGGTCTGTACGCGCGCTTGGCACGGCTGCAACACGGCGGAATAATCCCCGAATCCGCCGTTTGATAAAGGAGTGGTCTCATGGCTCTGACCTCGCGCCAAATTTCCACACCGCTGGGCGATATGCTGGCCTTGGCCTCTCCCGCCGGGGTGTGTCTGCTTGAATTCGCCAACGGCACGGCGCGGCTCAATCGGGAATGCGACCAAGTCCAGACCGTACACGGCCCCGCCGCTGCTAACCCCAGCGCTGTGCTTGACCAGTTGCAGGCCGAACTCGCCGATTACTTCGCGGGCCGCCGCCAGCGCTTTGACGTGCCGCTCGATTTCATCGGTACGCCGTTCCAGCAGCGAGTCTGGCGCGCGCTGCTGGCGATACCCTACGGCGCCACGTGGAGCTATGCCCGGGAAGCCCAGCACATCGGCCAGCCTACAGCCACGCGCGCCGTCGCCGCTGCCAACGGACAAAACAAAATCGCCATCGTCGTGCCCTGCCACCGCGTTATCGGCAGCAACGGCGCTTTGACCGGCTACGGTGGCGGCCTGTCGCGCAAGCGCTGGCTGCTCGATCTGGAATGTGGACAAGAGATGGCTTTAGGGCAACGTTGAATAAGCGCAGCAATACCGGGTGGTATCGCGCGCATTTGTGACAAAGCAAATCGCCTCGCAAGTCAGGATAAGCCAACCGCAAGAGATTTATTCAGTGTTGCCTTATAGTCTTCCCTTGTTCTCTGCCGCGCGCTTGGCCTTCAGACAAGTGATGTGGCTTTTTACCACTCGTAACAAGGAGTCCTAATGATGATCCGCAACCTGAAACTGCAAACCCTGGGCATCGCCGCCGCGCTGGCGCTGGGCAGCATTGCCATGACCGGTTGCACCACGACTACCGCCGACTCGCACGCCTCGACCCGTTCCGCGCGCAGCGCCATTGACTCCAACGCCAATGCCACGCTAGCGCGCCTATACAACACCGTGCCGGGTTCGCGCGAATTGGTGCAAAAGGCTGCCGGTGTATTGGTGTTCCCGTCCGTGACGGGTGGCAGCTTTGTGGTCGGCGCCGAATACGGACGCGGCGTGCTGCTCGTGGGCGGCCGCCCGGCTAGCTACTACAGCACCACCGCAGGCTCGGTCGGCTTCCAGGCCGGTGGTCAGTCCAAGGCCGTCATCTACGTCTTCAACAACCAGGAATCGCTCGACCAGTTCCGCAACAGCCGTGGCTGGACTGTCGGCGCCGATGCCACCGTCACCGTCGCCACCATGGGCGCCAACGCCTCGGTCAACAGCTACACCGTTCAGCAGCCGATCGTCGGCTACGTGCTGACCAATGTCGGCTTGGAAGCGGGCGCTTCGGTCAAAGGGGCCAAGATCAGCCGTATCGAGCCGTAATAGTCCCGTATCCTAGCGGGCCGCTGGACCTGCACCATCGACCTCAACGCCGCGCCGCTGTTGCTGGGCGCGGCGTTTTTCATATCCGGCTTTCCCCCAACGTCACCACTACCGGCGCATGGTCGCTAGGCTTGGGCCATTTGCGTGGCGTGCGGTCGATGGCGCAGGCGGTGACTTCGGCAGCCAACGGCTGGCTTACCAGGATGTGATCGATGCGCAGCCCGCGGTTTTTCTGGTAACCCAGCATCCGGTAATCCCACCAACTGAAGCTCTTTTCCGGCTGCTCGAACAGGCGGAAGGCATCCACCAAGCCAAGCTTCAACAACTGCTGGAAATGTTCGCGTTCTTCGTCGGTATGGAGAATGGTTCCCACCAGCCCCACGGGATCGAAGCTGTCGCGGTCTTCGGGTGCGATGTTGAAATCGCCCAGCAACATCAGCCGCGGGTGCGCGTCCAGTTCCTCGCGTACCGCCTCGCGCAACGCGCGCAGCCATGACAGCTTGTATTCAAATTTTTCGCTGCCAACTGCCTGGCCATTGACAAAATAACCATTAATGACGCGCACGGGTTGGTCGGCCTCACGCACCGTGGCCGCGATAACGCGCGCGGCTTCGTCCGCGAAGCCGGGAATACCGCATGTCACTTCCGTGACCGCCAACGGCGCGCGCGTGAGCAACGCCACGCCGTTGTAGGTCTTCTGGCCGAACACCTGCGCCTCGTAG
>JAIRRE010000194.1 GCA_031256125.1 Burkholderiaceae bacterium | reverse complement strand
TGCCTTATGCCGACCGTCTGCGCGATGCCTACGACGCCGTTTTGTGGCGCGAATATTTCAGCCTGGGGCGCGATTCGGTCTATTTGACAATGGCGCCGCTCTACCATGCCGCGCCGCTGCGTACGGTGATGCGCAACATCGACTGGGGCGGCGCCAGCGTCGTGACCCGGCGCTTCGATGCGCAGGATGCGCTGCGGCTGATCGCCGATTGGTGCGTCACGCACAGCCAATGGGTGCCCACGATGATGATCCGCATGTTGGCGCTGCCGCAGGAAGTGCGCGCGGCGGCGAATGTGTCGAGTATGCGGGTGGCCATTCATGCGGCGGCGCCGTGTCCGCCCGAAGTCAAACACCGCATGATCGAATGGTGGGGGCCGGTCTGGTACGAATACTACGGCGGCTCCGAAGGCATCGGCCTGACGGCCATCGACAGCGCGCAGTGGCTCCAAAAACCGGGATCGGTGGGGCAGGCCAAGCTCGGAAAAGTGCACATCAAGGACGGCCAGGGCAACGAACTGGCGGCGGGGCAGCAAGGACATATCTATTTCTCCGGGGCGCCGCGCTTCGAGTACCACAACGACCCCGCCAAGACCGCCGCAGCTTATGACGCGCAAGGGTGCGCGACCTTCGGCGACATCGGACACGTGGACGCGGACGGTTTTCTCTTTCTCTCGGGCCGCCGCACCGACCTGATTATTTCGGGCGGCGTGAACATCTACCCGCAGGAAATCGAAAACCTGCTGGTGACTTTTCCGGGCGTGGCCGATGTTGCGGTGATCGGCGTACCGCATTCGGAGTTCGGCCAGGAAGTCAAGGCCGTGATCGAGCTGGCCCACCCCGCCGATGCCGGCCCGGAACTGGCGACCGCGATAACCGATTTCTGCCGGCAGCGGCTTTCGCACTTGAAGTGCCCGCGCAGCATTGATTTCGTCGAGCGCCTGCCGCGTTCGGAAAACGGAAAACTCTACAAGCGGCGGCTGATGGAACAGTACGCCACCGTTCAATAACCTGCCTGAGGATCCCTGCCATGCGCACAGCCCTGCGAGAAGACCACGAACAATTCCGCGACCAGGTTCGCAAATTCGTCCAGCGCGAAATCGCGCCAAACCACCACGCCTGGGAAAAGGCCGGGCGCGTCTCGCGCGAGGCTTGGCTCAAGGCCGGGCGCGAAGGCTTGCTGCTGTGCGCGATTCCCGAAGCCTATGGCGGCGGCGGCGGCGACTTCGGCCATTCCATCGTGGTGATCGAAGAACTGATGCGCGCGCTGGCCACCGGCCCGGGCTTTCCGCTGCATTCGGACATCGTCGCGCCCTACATCCTGGCCTACGGCACCGAAGCGCAAAAGCAGCGCTGGCTGCCGCCGATGGCGCGCGGCGAAATCATCGGCGCCATCGCCATGACCGAGCCGGGCGGGGGGCGCGATCTCAAATCAGTGCGCACCGTGGCCCGGCGCGAGGGCGAGCATTACATCCTGTCGGGCCAGAAGACCTTCATCACCAATGGCCTGAACGCCGATCTGGTGATCGTGGTGTGCAACACCGACCCGGCGGCGGGCACGCGCGGCATCAGCCTGCTGTGCATCGAGGCTGGATCGCCCGGCTTTACCAAAGGCGCGCCGCTGGAAAAAATCGGCCTGAAGGCGCAAGACACCGCCGAGTTGTTTTTCGACGAGGTGCGCGTTCCAGTTGGCAACCTGCTGGGCGAGGAAGGCAAGGGCTTTGGCTACCTCATGCATCAACTGGCGCAGGAACGGTTAATGATCGCGGTGCGCAGCCCGGTGGTGATGGAAACCATGCTCGAAGAAACCATCGCCTACACCAAAAGCCGCAAAGCCTTTGGGCAGCCGGTGTTCGACTTTCAGAACACGCGCTTCAAGCTAGCGGAGATCAAGGCCAAGACGGTGGCTTGCCGCGTTTTCGTCGATCACTGCATCGCCCTGCACTTCGAGAAAAAGCTCAGCGCCGAAATGGCCGCCATGGCCAAGCTGTACGCCACCGAAGCGCAGGGGCAGGCGGTCGATGAACTGCTCCAGTTGCACGGCGGGTATGGCTTCATGCGTGAATACCCCATTGCGCGCGCCTTCGTCGATAGCCGCGTCCAGCGCATTTATGGCGGGACTTCGGAGATCATGAAGGAAATCATCGCGCGCGGGCTGTAACCACTCCTGGACGCCCGGAATAGATTCCCGCCCGGCTGCCGCAGCCTTTATGCGTGCGCCGGTACGTGGGTTAGCGCGGGGGTGGGGGCGCCATCGGCTTGGGCATCTCGCGCTTGAACAAAGCGCAGCAAACTGGCCCGGATCAAGTCGGCAGACAGTCCCAGATGCCACGCGCAAGCAGCGGCGGCCAGCGCCTGGCCGGGCACGCTGGGTGAAAGCGCCAGCAAACCGGCCAAGTCAGGTGAGCTGGCGCTGGCCAGCAACGTTTCGTCCTGGCCCTGGGCCAGTACGATCTTGCCGCCGCGCAGCAGCACGGCGCGGCCTTTGCCGTTCTTGCTGGCGCGGTGTTCCGCGATAGCCGTCGCGGTATCCCGTCCGGCGTGGTCGAGGTCGGCATAGAAAATCACTTCGCCATCGCAGTAATCGGCCAGCTCGCGCACCGCCGGGTCGGCGGCATTGAGCACCGCCGCGCCGTTTTTCAGCACCACGTCCACCTGGGTGCGAACGATGCCGGGCATTTGCTCGGCTTCGGTGACGTAGAGGTCGGCCAAGCCCTCCGGGCCGGGCATGGCGGTGACCACGCCGACCTGACAGCGGTCATAGGGCAAACCGTTGCACAAAATTTGGCGCGGCGAAGTTTCCAGCACCGCCGCCTGCACGGTGCGGTTGAGCGCCATACGCTCGCCCGCTTCGTAGGTGACGGCGCTCTCGCGCGTGAGCCAGCGCTCTCCGAGCTTGAGTCCACGTTGGCCCGCCACGGCGGTCAAGTGCCCGGAAAGGCTCAGCATGTCGCCGATCAATTCCGCCACCAGTGTTTGGCCGGGTTGCGCTAACACGCCCACCAGCGGGATACGGCCATTGGCGCCGCCCGGAAACAGGTGCCCCACGATGGCCTCGCCCACCGGCTGCGTGCGGCCCACGGCGGGCTTGAGGTGCATGAGCAAGCCCGGGCCAGCGTTGACTTCCACGATGGCGCCGCCCTGCGCCGCCAATGGCTGGCCGATGTCGCTCGTCACCAGATCGACGCCCGCGATATCCAGCCCCACCACACGGGCGGCCAGCGCGGCCAGTTCAGCCACGTCCGAGTGCACCTGGCCAGTAACGTCCACGCCCATGTTGCCGGTGCGCTCGACCACGGCGGTTTGTCCAACCGGCAGCACAGAATCGGCGGTCAGGCTCTGGCGCGCCAGTTCCAATTGGACACGCGGGTCTGTGCGCACCAGCAGCTTGTCCAGCGGGAAGTGTTCTTCCACGCCGCGCCGGGGGTTGCTGTTGATCTGCGCGGCGATGAGTTGTTCGATGGTCGAGCGCCCGTCGCCGCTAACGCGCGTAATTTCGCCGCGCGTGGCCGCCACCACCTTGCCGCCGACCACCAGCAGCCGGTGCTCGTCGCCGGAAATGAAACGCTCGACGATCACCTCCGAACCTTCCTGTTCGGCGGAGACATAGGCAGCCCGCACTTCCTGCTCCGTCTTGAGGTTGAGCGAGACGCCGCGCGCGTGGTTACCGTCGCTGGGCTTGACGGCTACCGGCAAACCAATGTCCTCGGCCGCTTCCCAGGCTTCTTCGGGCGATGTGACGGTACGGCCCTCGGGTACCGGCACACCGGCTGCCGAAAGCAATCGCTTGGTCAAATCCTTGTCGCGCGAAATGCCCTCGGCGATGGCGCTGGTGCGGTCGGTCTCGGCGGTCCAGATGCGATGCTGCGCCACGCCGTGCCCCAGTTGCACCAGATTGCCTTCGCTCAAGCGGATAGCGGGAATGCCGCGCTCGCCCGCCGCTTCGACGATGCAGGCCGTCGATGGCCCCAGGCAGCGGCGATCGACCATATCGGTGAGTTGCGCCAAAGTCGCGGCCACGTCGTAAGGCATGCCGTTGATGGCCGCCATGACCAGATCGCGCGCGGCTTGCACGGCGTGTTTGCCGATGGTTTCGTCGCGGGTGCGGATCACCACCTTGTAAACGCCGCGCTCGTGCGTCATGCGCGCCTTACCAAAGCCCGTCTTCATGCCCGCTTGGGTT
>JAIRRE010000115.1 GCA_031256125.1 Burkholderiaceae bacterium | reverse complement strand
GCCAGCGCCGCCAGGCACGCCAGAGAACCGTTGCCAGTGCATAAGTCGAGCACGCGCCGCGTCCGGTCCGACAGCCACGGGTCGATGCCGCCACCTGCAATCAGCTCCGCAATCAGGCTGCGCGGTACGATGGCGCGTTCATCGACATAGAACGGCACGCCTTGCAGCCAGGCTTGGCGGGTCAGATAGGCCAATGGTTTGCGGGTAGCGATGCGCGCGTTCAAAAGCTCGGCGACCTGCGCTTGCTGTTCCGGCGTGATGGCCGCGTCATACGCATCAAGGTCAGTATCCAGCGGCAGGCCCAGCGCGTGCAATGTGAGCCACGCTGCCTCGTCGTGCGCGCCCCGCGTGCCGTGGCCGAACGCCACGCCAGCGGCCTGGAGTTGGCACTCGACATCGGCCACCAAGTCAATCAAGGAAATAGCATGCGTCATGCCACCGGATGCGCCTGCGCGAAATCGGTCAGTTTATCCAGCGCGCGGCGGTAGATGGCCTTGAGCGATTCGAGGTCGGCCAGCGCGATGTGCTCGTCGATCTGGTGAATACTGGCGTTGGGCGGCCCCAGTTCGATGACTTCCGGGCACAGCGTGGCCATAAAGCGCCCGTCGCTGGTGCCGCCGGTGGTGGAAAGCTGCGCCGCCTGCCCGGTTTCGGCGCGAATGGCCACCTGCACTGCATCGACCAGCGGCCCCGGCTCGGTTAGAAAGGGTAAACCGGCCAGCGTCCATTGCAGCGCGTAATCGAGCTGGTGCCGTTGCAGCACGGCTTCGAACCGCGCTTGCAGCGCATCGGGCGTGGATGCGGTGCCGAAGCGGAAATTGAAATCAACCACCGCTTCGCCGGGGATGACGTTGGGCGCGCCCATGCCCGCGTGCAGGTTGCTGACTTGCCAACTGGTGGGCGGAAAGTAAGCGTTGCCGCGATCCTGATCCCAATCGTCGATGGCCGCGAGTTCGGCCAGCGCCGGAGCGAGTTGGTGGATCGGGTTGCGCGCCACCTGCGGATAGGCGATGTGGCCCTGCACGCCGCGCACCGTCAAGCGCCCGGAGAGCGAACCGCGCCGGCCGTTCTTGAGGGTGTCGCCGGTGCGCTGCTCGGCGCTTGGCTCGCCGACGATGCACCAGTCGGGCCGCTCGCCGCGCGCGCGCAGGCGTTCGACCACCACCGTGGTGCCATCGACGGCTGGCCCCTCTTCGTCGCTGGTAAGTAAAAAGGCGATGGCCAGCGGCGCATCGGGCCGCGCGGCAAGGAACTCCTCGACCGCGACGGTGAAGGCGGCAATCGAGCTTTTCATGTCGCTGGCGCCGCGCCCGTAGAGCTTGCCGCCGCGCACCGTGGGCGTGAAAGGGTCGCTGGTCCAGTGCTCCAGCGGACCCGGCGGAACCACATCGACATGGCCGGCGAAGACCAGCGTCCGGGTGCGCGGGTTGATCGGCAGATTCGGCGGCGCGCGTCTGGCCCACAGGTTGCGCACGCGGCCATCGGGCGGGCCGCTGTCGATGATTTCTTGGCTGAAGCCCAAGGGCGCGAGTCGGCCGGCGATCAGCTTGATGCAACCCGCGTCATCGGGCGTAACGGAAGCGCGGGCAATCAGCGCCTGCGCCAAGCCTAATGTTTCGGTCATGCCTGCAACCGCGTATCCAGTACCAAGCCGGTTCTTATCAAGGCCGCAACAGATCGTTGAGGCTGGTTTTGGCGCGCGTCTGCGCGTCCACCGTCTTGACGATGATGGCCGCGTACAGGCTGTAAGGCTTGCCCTCGGCGGTCTCGCGCGGCAGGCTGCCGCTGATGACCACGCTGCCCGCAGGTACGCGACCATAGCTGATTTGGCCGGTTTCGCGGTTGAAGATCGGCGTGCTCTGGCCGATGAACACGCCCATGCTGACTACCGCGTTTTCTTCCACGATCACGCCCTCGACGATTTCCGAGCGCGCGCCGATGAAGCAGTTGTCCTCGATGATGGTCGGGTTGGCCTGCAAGGGTTCGAGCACGCCGCCCAGGCCCACGCCGCCGGACAGGTGCACGTTCTTGCCCACCTGCGCGCACGAACCGACGGTGGCCCAGGTATCGACCATGCTGCCCTCATCGACATAGGCGCCGATGTTGACGTATGACGGCATCAGCACCGCGCCTCTGGCGATATAGCTGCCGCGCCGCGCTACGGCGGGCGGCACCACGCGCACGCCGCTGGCGGCAAATTGCTGCGCCGTGGTCTGCGCGAATTTGGTGGGTACCTTGTCGTAAAAGCCCAGCTCGCCCGCGCGCATCGGCGCGTTGTCCTGCAAGCGGAACGACAGCAGCACCGCCTTCTTGATCCATTGGTGCACCGTCCACTGGCCCACGCCCTGGCGCATTGCCACGCGCAGATGGCCGCAGTCGAGTTCGGCGATTACGTGCTCGACGGCCTGGCGCACATCCTTGGGCGCGCTAACGAACGATAGATTGGCGCGGTTGTCCCACGCCTGGTCGATGGTGGTTTGCAAAGAATCCAGGGAATCGGGCATATCGAGAATTAGAGAAGCGATTTATGCGGATTGAATAAACCGGACGATGCGCTCGGCCGCTTCCAGGCACTCCGCCGTTTCAGCGACCAACGCCATGCGCACCCGGCCGCGTCCGGGATTATGGCCGTCAACCTCGCGTGCCAGAGAGCTGCCGGGCAGCACCGTAACGCCGCACTGCGCGTACAGCGCGCGCGCGAAATCGGTATCGCTGCCGCCCCATGCCGCAGGCACGCCCGCCCACAGATAAAAACCGGCGTCGGGCAGGCGCACGTCCATCACCTCGGCCAGCAGCGGCGTGACGCGCGCGAATTTGTCGCGGTACAGCCGCCGGTTTTCGGCCACGTGCGCCTCGTCGCTCCAGGCGGCGATGCTGGCCTGTTGCACCGCTGGACTCATCGCGCTGCCGTGGTAGGTGCGGTAGAGCAAAAATGATTCGATCAGCGCCGCATCGCCCGCCACGAAGCCCGACCGCATCCCCGGCACGTTGCTGCGCTTGG
>JAIRRE010000102.1 GCA_031256125.1 Burkholderiaceae bacterium | reverse complement strand
AAACCCCAGCGCCACGCGCAGGCCGCGAACAGCAGGCCGGTGAACAGTTCCACCAGCGGATAGCGCACCCCAATAGGCGCGCGGCAAGCCGCGCAGCGCCCGCGCAGCGCCAGGTAACTGAGCACCGGGATATTTTCATACCAGGTAATTTCATGCCCGCAGGCCGGGCAGCGCGAGCGCGGCACGGCCAGATTGAACGGCTCGGCGATGGATTGCGGCGCGGCAGCGGCGGGTTGCTCCGCGTCCGCCTGTGCCGCCATGTGGCTGGCGGCGATTTGCGCGGCCTCGGCGGCCCACTGCCGTTCCAGCATTTTGGGCAGACGGTAGATAACGACGTTCAAAAAACTACCGACCAGCAAACCCAATACCCCGCCGACAACGGCTGTCAGCCAGATCGGTAAACCCGACAAAGCGACCGGGATCAAACCACCGACCCCATTTTGAAAATCGGCAGATACATCGAAACCACGATGCCGCCGATAATCACGCCCAAGAATACGATGATGATCGGTTCCATCAGGCTGGAAAGCCCGGCTACCGCCTGATCGACTTCATCCTCGTAAAAATCGGCGGCTTTGCCCACCATGTGATCCAGCGCGCCCGACTCCTCGCCAATGGAGGTCATTTGCAACACCATGCTCGGAAAAACATTGGCGTGCGACATGGCGGCGGTCAGACTGGTGCCCATGGCCACTTCCTGCTGGATTTTGTCCGTGGCCACTTTATAAACATAGTTGCCGGAAGCACCCCCCACCGAATCGAGTACCTCCACCAACGGCACGCCGGCTGAAAACATGGTGGAAAGCGTGCGCGTCCAGCGCGCGACCACGGATTTTCTGACGATTGGGCCAAAAATCGGAATTTGGAGCAGCAGCCGATCCATCACTATCTGCATTTTCGGGCTGCGCTTCCATGCCTGGAAAAACAAAATCGGCACCACCACCACCACCACCAGCAGTACCCATTTCCACTTCAAAATGAATTCGCTCATGGCGACCACCATTAACGTCGGCGCGGGCAAGTCGGCGCCGAATGATTCAAATACCGATTTGAATGTGGGAATAACCCAAATCATGATGACCGCCACCACGGCGATGGCCACCACAACGACCGCGCAGGGATACATCAACGCGCCCTTGACTTTGGATTTGACTTTCTCGGTCTTTTCCAGGTAGGAGGACAGGCGATTGAGTATGTCTTCCAGAATACCGGCCTGTTCGCCCGCTTCCACTAGGTTGCAGTAAAGGTCATTGAAATACAGCGGGTATTTGCGGAACGCCGCCGACAGCGAAGTGCCGGTTTCCACGTCTGAGCGAATGTCGTTGAGCAGTTTGGTAACGCCCGGATTGGGGTTGCCGCGCGCCACGATGTCAAACGATTGCAGCAAGGGCACGCCCGCTTTCATCATGGTGGCCATTTGCCGGGTGAAGGTGGCGATTTCGCGCCGTTTGACTCTGCGGCCCCCGCTCATGCGGCGCTTTTTGATCTTGGTCGACTGGATGCCCTGGCGGCGTAGCGCCATTTGCACCTGCGCCTGGCCGCCGGCGCGCATTTCGCCGCTAACCACCCGGCCGCCCCGGTCGCGTCCGTCCCATTGGAAAACGGCATCCTTGATGGCGGAGGCGGGGCGGCCTGCTGGCCGCCGGGCGTTGGCCGCTACTGCTGCTTGGGTTGCCATGTTGCGTTGGTTCCTTCTGTGTCCGCGTGCATTCGTGTATGTGGGGGCGAATCGGAAAAATTATTCATTGGTGACGGCCAGCACTTCTTCCAGCGAGGTCACGCCCAGTTTGATTTTGTGCAAACCGGATTGGCGCAGTGAGCGCACCCCTTCTGACTTGGCCTGATCGGCGATTTCCAGCGCGCTGCCATCGGCCAGAATGATGCGCTGCAACGCTTCGGTAATCGGCATGACCTGGTAAATGCCGACCCGCCCTTTATAGCCGTTGTTGCAGGCGCCGCACCCGACCGGGCCGTAGGGCATCCAACTGCCGTCCAGCTCGTTTTCGTCGTAGCCCGCTTCTATCAGCGCCTCGCGCGGGATGTTCACCGGCGTCTTGCACTGGGGGCACAGCCGCCGCGCCAGCCGCTGCGCGGTAATCAAAATCACGCTGGAGGCAATGTTGAACGGCGCGATGCCCATGTTGCGCATCCGCGTCAGGGTGGAGGGCGCGTCGTTGGTGTGCAGCGTCGAGAGCACCAGGTGGCCGGTTTGCGCGGCCTTGATGGCGATGTCGGCCGTTTCCAGATCGCGGATTTCGCCCACCATGATGATGTCCGGATCCTGCCGCAAAAAGGCCCGCAGCGCGGCGGCGAACGTCAGGCCGGCCTTGTCGTTGACGTTGACCTGGTTGACCCCGGGCATGTTGATTTCCGACGGGTCTTCCGCCGTGGAGATATTCACGCCGGGTTTGTTGAGCAGGTTCAGGCACGAGTACAGCGACACCGTTTTGCCCGAACCGGTCGGGCCGGTCACCAAAATCATGCCGTAGGGACGCACGATGGCGTCCAGCAAGCGCTGTTTTTCCTCCGGCTCGTAGCCCAGCGCTTCGATGCCCATGCGGGCGCTGCTGGGGTCCAGGATACGAATGACGATCTTCTCGCCAAACAGCGTCGGCAGCGTGCTGACGCGAAAGTCGATCACCTTGTCGGGCGCGATGCGCAGTTTCATCCGCCCGTCCTGCGGCACGCGCTTTTCGGCGATGTCCAGCCGTGAAAGCACCTTGATGCGCGAGGCCAGCGTCTCCTTGATTCCCGGCGGCGGCGAAGCAATTTCGCGCAACTCGCCATCAATGCGGTAGCGCACACGGTAGCTGAACTCATACGGCTCGAAGTGCAAATCCGACGCCCGCATGTCGATGGCATCGACCAGCATCTTGTGGAAGAACTTGACGACGGGCACATCCTCGCCGCTGGTCTCGCCCTCGCCCAGATCCTGCGCTCCCATGCCGGTATCGCCCGGCGCGCTGGCCGCCAGCACCGTGTCCAGATCGCCGTAATCGCTTCTGGAAAAACCCATTGTCGAAGACTGATACTCCTTGGTCTGCGCCGCAATCAATTGGGACAGCTTGTCGTACTCCGCAATGATCCATTCGACGCCCAATTGCGTGGTGAACTTGATCTGCTCGGCCGCCTCGTGGTTGGACGGATCGGCCGTTGCCACCAGCAAGCGGCCATTGCGCTTGCCCAGCGGCAGCACTTGGTAATCAATGCAGATCTTGGGATCGACCAAATCCTGTTGCAGGCGCAGCGGATCGATGGCCGCCAGGTCGATCAGCGGCGCGGTAAACATCTGCGCCAGGAGGTGCGCCAAATCGCTGGCCGAAACCGCGCCGGAACCGGTCAGTTCGGCGATGAAAGGCTTGCGCAGCGAGCGCGCCCGCTGGTTAATCTCGCTCGCGGTTTTCTCCGTGAGCTTGCCCGAGAGCATCAGCGCCCGTGCCACGCCCGGTAAATCGGCGAGGTTGTCCTGTTGCACCGCCAGTGCGGCAGCAGTGGTAGCCATGAGACAAATTGTTACATATGTGCTGCTGATGTGTCTATCATCGTCGATTGAGGTACGGCTGTAAACGCACGGCAGAGGGAAAGCGCTTGAGATACGCCGGAAGTGTGCACCTATCCAATAAGCTGCGCTCGCGTGTACGACACTCACGGAACTTGGGCAACCCGCGCTTGCAAACCCACCGGCACACATCCGGTGCTGGACGGCTGTGGCATATTACTTCGCCATTGCCCCTGTCCCAAAACACCCCATGAACACCCCACAACTCCAGCGCGCCGTTTTCCTGGCGCTGCTGGCGGCTGTAACGGCCGCCTTCGCGTGGGTGCTGTCACCCTTTTTCGGCGCGGTGTTTTGGGCAGTGGTGCTGGCGCTGCTGTTCGCGCCGCTGTACCGGCGTATCCTGGCACGGGTCGGGCAGCGTCGCACCCCGGCGGCGTTGCTCACGGTACTGTTGATCGTGCTGGTGGTGTGCCTGCCGCTGGCGCTGATTTCGGTCAACCTGATCGGCGAAATCATCGCCACCACCCAAAAAGTGCGCTCGGGCAGCATCGACTTTAAAGCCTATGGGCAGCAAATCTTGCACGCGCTGCCCGGCTGGGCCATCGCTGGGCTGGGGCGGCTGGGTCTGACCAGCCCGCAGGGCGTGCTCGACAAGCTCTCCAGCGCGCTGACGCAGGGCGGGCAATTCCTGGCCGCGCGCACCCTCACCATCGGGCAAAACACCTTCCAGTTTCTGGTCGGCTTCGTGGTGATGCTGTACCTGCTGTTCTTTTTGCTGCGCGACGGGGCCAACCTGGCAGCGTTGCTGCGGCGCTCGATCCCGCTCGGGCCGACGCACACCGACTACCTGCTGGACAAGTTCACCACCGTGGTGCGCGCCACCGTCAAGGGCAACATCTTCATCGCGGTAGCGCAG
>JAIRRE010000299.1 GCA_031256125.1 Burkholderiaceae bacterium | reverse complement strand
GAAACGCCCGATGAAAGCCCTCCGGATTGACCAGGCGCACCGTCAGCACCGCCCCGTGCAGCAGCACCGACAGGGCCAGCGCCCATTGCAGGGTCGAGAGCGATTTAAGGGTGCGCGGCATGGGGCGAGATGGCCGGGCCAGACTTCAACCCGGAACCGGGAGATTATCGGCCGGGTCTGCGTTTTGGGGCGCTTCGCCTTCGGTCACGTCCAGCGCGATGGCAATTGGCCCGGCGGCGGCGTCCTCGTCGCCCGCGTCATCTTCGGTCTCGGCTGCGGTATCGCCAAGCACCGCCAGCAGGGTGCCACGGACATCCAGCGCAATGTCGTCGATTTCGCCCAGTCGTATCTTGACCCGCGCGCCGCGCGTCAGAGCGGATGCGAAGCCCTGCGTTCCCAGCACCGGCAGCACCAGCGGCAGGGTGTCTGCGCGCGCCAGCCAGGCGTTGCCCGCGCCATCGGGCTGCTCGCGCAGCAGCGTGGCGGTCAGTTCCGTAATGCCGTGCTGGCGCAGGTATTGCAACGTCCAGAAGCGTTCCATGCCCGCCTGGTGCGTGTTGTAGGCGGTGTAGGCGGCGTCGAAGGCGCTGATGATGGCCAGCAATTGCCCATCCTTGGGCTTGAATGGCGCGGCCAGCGCGGCGGTTGCGCCGTGCCGCGCGGCGGCGATGAGCTGCCACTGGTTGACCAGATCGACATAGCGCCGCAGCGGCGAAGTGCTCCACGCGTAACTGGGCACGCCGATGCCCGCGTGCGGCAAGGCTTTTACGCCCATGCGCACCTTGATGCCCGGCGCCAAGCTGGACTGGCTGCGGTAAATGGCGGGCACCCCAAAGCTGGCCAGCCAGCCGCCCCACACGCTGTTAGCCACGATCATGGCCTCGGCCACGATCAAATCCAGCGGCGCGCCGCGCCGCCGTTCGGTGATGACGACCTGCTCACCGCCAGCGGGCACTTGGCCCTCTTGGCTAGCGTCGCGGATCAAGCGGAAGTTGTAGTCGGGCCGGTTAAAGGTTTCCGGCTTGCCGCGGACGACCTCGCGTCTAGCCTTCAGATGCTGTGCCAGTCGCCACAAAAATGATAGCTCATCACGTAGGTTGGACGCGGCTTCCCAGCTTTTGTTATCAGCATTCACTGGGGTTGCGCCAGCGCCGGCCAGCCAGTCCTCGGTCACACAATCATCGAGTTGGTCGTGCCGCAGGTTGACTGCGATGGGGACGCGCTCAAGCCGTGTTTCGGTGGCCTTGATCTCAAACGTGGCCGCGTCCAGCGTGACGTAGAGCGACAACGCGGGCGCGGCCCGGCCTTCGCACAGGGTGTAGCGTTCCACCACGGCAGCGGGCAGCATGGTGATCTTGTAGCCGGGCATATAGACCGTCGATAGGCGCGCGCGCGCCACGCGATCGAAAGCGTCGCCAGGGCTAATCGCCAACCCCGGCGCGGCGATGTGGATGCCCAGCCGCACGGTGTCGCCGCCCAGCCCTTGCAGCGAGAGCGCGTCGTCGATTTCGGTGGTCTGCGAATCGTCGATGGAAAACGCCTGGACTTCGGCCAGCGGCAGATCATCGTCCGCAATTTCCGGCGCAGCAGGCAAGGCCGGGAAGCCGGTGCCGCCGGGAAAGTGGTCGAACAGAAAACGCTGCCAATGAAATTGGTAGGGCGAAGCAATGGCCCCCGCGCGTTGCAGCAGCGCCAACGGCGCCAGGCGGCGGGCACGGCTGGCGTCCACCACGGCCTTGTATTCGGGCGCGTTCTTGTCGGGCTTGAACAGGATTTTGTAGAGCTGCTCGCGGATCGGCGCGGGGCATTGACCGTGCGCCAATTCATCGGCCCAGGCGGCGATTTGCGCGCTGATTCGCTGTTTCTTCTCGATGGCCGCCAGCGCCTGCGCCACGATGTCGGCGGATGCTTTTTTGAAGCGTCCTTTGCCTGCGCGGCGAAAATAATGCGGCGCGCCGTGCAGCGCCAACAGCATCGCCGTCTGCTGTTCGATGCCGGGCGTGCCGCCGTAGTAGTCCGCGGCCAGCTCGGCAAAGCTGAACTCCGCTTCCGGGGCGAATTCCCACGCCAGCGGCAATTCCACCTGCGCGGCCTGTTCGGCGGCCGACGCCAGCAGCGCGCTCGGCTGTGGCTGGGCAAAGCGCAGAATCTGATTGGCGGACTTGACCTTCAGGCGCTTGCCCGAGTTGAGTTCCACTTGCGCCGATGCCTCGGCCTCGGAAAGGATACGGCCAGCGGCGAATTTGCCGGCCTCTTCGAAGAGCAGATACATAAGTTGCGGAATTGTCCCATGTACCCAACCGCGCGGGTTTCGCCGGGCCGGGATAATCAGAGGTGACCCTGCGGCGCGGATGATGATTTACCGTCTTACAGTCCGGGCGAACATTGGGCGCGCCGACGCCCCACGCGCAACGTTTAACGCCGAGTTTGAAAAACCATGCCCACCGTTCTTAATCCTCCTTCCCTCTGGCGGCGGCTGTTACCGCTGGCACAGGGACTGGATTGGTGGCTGATCGCTACTGTGGCGTGGTTGTGCGGCATCGGGCTGGTGGTGATGTATTCCTCCGGCTACGACCATGGTATGCGCTTTGCCGAACATGCGCGCAACATGGCGCTGGCGGCGGGCATCATGCTGGTGATAGCGCAAGTTCCCCCGCGGCGGCTGATGAACGTGGCCGCGCCGGCCTACGTGCTGGGCATGGCGCTGCTGGTGGCGGTGGCGCTGTTTGGCATTACCAAGAAAGGGGCGACGCGCTGGCTTAACCTGGGCGTGGTGGTGCAGCCCAGCGAGCTGCTGAAAATCGCCACGCCGCTGATGCTGGCTTGGTGGTTTCAGCGCCGCGAGACCTTGACCGGGCGCGTGTGCGCCATTGATTTTATGGTTGCGTGCGGCCTGCTGGTGCTGCCGGTAGCCCTCATCATGAAACAGCCCGACTTGGGTACCGCACTGCTGGTGATGGCCGCCGGGCTGGCGGCTATCTTCTTTGCCGGCCTGCCGTGGAAGTTGACGCTGCCGCCGGTGGTGTTGGGCATCGTGGCGGTGGCGCTGTGCATCGCGTTCCAGCAGCGTCTGTGCGCCACCGGCGTACATTGGCCCATCCTGCACGACTATCAGCAGCAGCGCGTCTGCACACTGCTGGACCCGACCAGCGATCCTTTGGGCAAGGGCTTTCACGTGCTGCAGGGCATGATCGCCATCGGATCGGGCGGGATGTGGGGCAAGGGCTTCATGCATGGCACGCAAACGCATCTGAATTTCGTGCCCGAGGGGACGACTGACTTTATCTTTGCCGCCTATGGCGAAGAATTCGGCCTGATGGGCAACCTGGCGTTGATCGCCGGCTTTTCCTGTCTGATCGGGCGCGCGCTGTTCATCGCTGCCAGCGCGCCAACGCTGTTCACGCGCCTGCTGGCCGCCAGCTTGATAACCATCTTTTTTGCTTACGCCTTCGTCAACATGGGCATGGTCAGCGGCATCCTGCCCGTGGTTGGCGTGCCGTTGCCCTTTATCAGCTACGGCGGCACCGCGATGGTCACACTGGGGCTGGCCATCGGCATGTTGCTGGCAATTTCCAAGATGCGGCGGTTGATGCCTAATTGAGCGGGCATCATCTCAAATCTAGGCGCGCCAACTTGCGCCGACGGCATCGGGCGTTACCTGTGGGCTTTACTTGGCCGGGTGCTTTTTTTCCCAATCGGACTTGCAGGCCACGCAATGCTCGGTCATCGGCTCGGCCTTCAGGCGCGCGAAGGCAATCGGTTCGCCGCAGGTCTTGCAGATGCCGTAGTCGCCCCGGAGCATGGATTCCAGCGCGCGTCCGATGCGGGTAATCTCTTCCCGTTCGATCGCGGTGAGCGTGCCCCCGATCTCGCGCGTCTGGATGGACAGTCGCAAATTCTCGTCCTGTGACACACTGCCGGCGTTGACTTCCGGGGGGTCCAGTTGCGTTTGGTTCTGGTCTATCTGGCGGACAAGCTCTTGGCGGCGCGCCAGCAGCAAGTTTTTCAGCTCGGTTTGCTGGGCCGATGTCAGGGCTGGGGTCATCTCAATAATCTCCTGAGTCCTCAAAGATACCGATAGGCAAGCGCCCGATGCGCTATGCCCGCAGAATACCATCCGCCAGATTTTCCCCCCGCGCCGCCATGTGCCAACTGCTAGGAATGAATTGCAACACGCCCACCGACATCCGGTTCAGCTTTACCGGATTCGCCCAGCGCGGCGGGCGTACCGACCACCACGCCGATGGTTGGGGCATCGCCTTTTTCGAGGGCCGTGGGGCGCGGCTGTTCATTGACCCCGGTGCTGCCTGTGATTCGCCGGTGGCCGAGCTGATCGCCCGCTATCCGATCAAAAGCCGCAACGTTATCTCGCACATCCGCAAAGCCACTGTCGGCGCTGCGGTGCTGGAAAACTGTCACCCTTTTGTGCGCGAACAATGGGGCCGCTACTGGGTCTTCGCGCACAACGGCGATTTGAAGGATTACGCGCCTCGCCTGCACGGGCGCCTGTGTCCGGTGGGCGATACCGATAGCGAACGGGCCTTTTGCTGGCTGATGCAGGAATTGGCCAAGGCCCACGCCGGCGTGCCGGCGGTGGACGAACTCACGCGCACGCTGGCCGAACTGACGCCGCAAGTGGCGCGCTTTGGCACCTTCAACTTTCTGCTCTCCAACGGTCAGGCGCTGTGGGCGCACGCCAGCACCAAGCTGTGCTATGTGGAACGTCGATACCCGTTTGCCCGCGCGCATTTGGCCGACCAGGATTTAACGGTCGATTTCGCCCAACACACCACGTCCAGCGACCGCGTGGCCGTGATTGCCACTACGCCACTGACCACCGACGAATCGTGGACGCCGTTTGCGCCGGGAGAACTCAAGGTGTTTGTGGATGGCGCCGTCGCCGACGGTTAAGGTTGCGCGGCAACTGCGCGTTCCAGCGCGTCGATAAATATCCCAGCCACGTCGCATCCTGTCTGATCGTGGATTTCCTGAAAGCAGGTCGGGCTGGTGACGTTGATTTCGGTTACCCGGTCGCCGATGATGTCCAACCCGATCAACAGCAGCCCGCGTGGCACCAGCGCCCGGCCTATGGCTTGCGCGGTGGCGCGGTCGGACGCGGTGAGCGGTTGCGCAACGCCCTTGCCGCCTGCGGCAAGATTGCCGCGCACTTCGCCGCCTTGCGGAATGCGCGCCAAGCAATACGGCACCGGCTCCCCGCCGATGATTAGCACGCGCTTATCGCCTTGCGCGATTTCAGGCAAATAGCGCTGCACCATAACGGTGGCCGCGCCGCCGTGGTTGAGCGTTTCAATGATCGAGCCGAGATTGAGGCCATCGGGTCCGACGCGAAAGATTCCCATGCCGCCCATGCCGTCCAGAGGCTTCAAAATGATGTCGCGCTGCTCGGCGTGAAAGCGTTTGATGTCCTCTGCCGAGCGCGTTACCAGCGTGGGCGCGATGAACTGGGGCCATTCGAGAATGGCGAGTTTTTCGGGGTATTCGCGCAACGCGCGCGGACGATTCAACACCAGCGCGCCTTCGCGCTCGGCTTGTTCCAGCAGGTGGGTGGCGTACAGATATTCGGCGTCGAAGGGGGGGTCCTTGCGCATCAATACGGCGTCAAAGTCTTGCAGCGCCACGCGGCGCGTGGCCGTGACCTCGAACCAGTCATGCGCGGCGTCCTTGAGCCGTAGCTCGCGCAGGTCGGCCACAACCGCCCCGTCTCGCTGCCATGACAGGTGCGCCGGTTCGCAGGCCGCCAACGCGTGACCTCGCCGCGCGGCCTCGCGCATCATGGCGTAGGTGGTGTCCTTGTAGGTTTTGAACTGTTCCAGCGGGTCGGCGATGAAAAGAAGGTTCATGGGTGAAATCCGAGGGGTCAGTGTTGAGTTCAGGCGACAAGCGTATAGGGTACGCCGTTCTGGTATCGCTCTATCCGCACGTTTTCTCGCCGCCGTGCGTGCCGCCGATGCTGGCCTTTTGCCGTTCGCCGCTCAATTCGACGTGTGCTGGCGGCGGCCCAAGCGCTGTACGCCCAGCGCCAGCGCACCGGCAATCACGCCCCAGAAGGCCGAGCCAATGCCCGCCAGCGTGACACCTGATAGGGTGACCAAAAAAGTAATGACTGCCGCTTCGCAATGATTCGGGTCGCGCACCGCCAGTACCAGCCCGTTGCCGATAGTCCCCAGCAACGCCAGCCCTGCAATGGCGGCCACCAGCGCTTGCGGAAAGGCCGCCAGCAGCCCGGCCACGGCCACGCCGAAGCACCCGACCAGCACATAGAACAGCCCGCAGCACACGGCGGCGGTATAGCGGCGCGCCGGGTCTTCGCTGGCCTCGCGGCCCAGGCAGATCGAGGCTGTGATGGCGCTCAGATTGAGCGCGTAGCCGCCAAAAGGCGCGAACACCAGCGTTGCCAAGCCCGTGATGGTGATTAGTTTGGAGACCGGCAAGTCGTACCCCGCCGCCCGGATCGCCGCTACGCCGGGCAGGTTTTGCGACGCCATCGTTACCAGGAACAACGGCAGCGCCAGACCAACCGCTGCCCGCACGCTGAATACCGGCATGGTGAACACCGGGCGAGCCAGCGCAACATGTACTGTGTTCCAGGCCAGTTGGCCGTGCGCCGCCGCTATCGCCATGCCCGCCGCCAGCGCAATCAGCACCGCGTAGCGCGGCACGGCGCGGCGGCCCACCAGATAAGCCGCCAGCATCACCAATACCAGCACGGGCGCGCCGCGCACGGCCAGAAACGCATCTATGCCAAAACGCGCCAGTACGCCAGCCAGCAGCGCCGAGGCGATGGCGATCGGCAGGCGGTTCATCGCCCGCTCGAACCAGCCGGTGGCGCCGGCCAGCGTAACCAGCAGCGCACTGACCAGGAACGCGCCCACCGCCTCGCCCATGCCAAAGCCGGCCCCCGCCGTGGCCAGTACCGCCGCGCCGGGCGTACTCCACGCCACCATCACCGGCTTTTTCCACCACAGCGAGGGCAACGCCGTGGTCAGCCCGATGCCGATGCCCAGCGCCCACATCCACGAGGCGATGACTTGCGGCGTGGCCCCGAACGCCTGCGCCGCCTGGAACACGATCGCCACCGCGCTGGTAAAGCTCACCAACACAGCGACAAACCCCGCAGTGACGGCGGGCAGGCTCAGATCCTTGAAAAAGCGCATCGGGCGATTATGTCGGGGAGGGACAGCGATACGCGCGCATCATGGCGCGGTGGTTTTTTTGTAGGGTTTGAAATATTCCAGCGGGTCTGCGACGGAAAGGAGGTTTATGTCAGGAACCTTTACCGGATAGCGCGCTGCCTGACTGGCAGCGGTTTTTGTTTTTCAGCCCGCTCCGGCTCCTGAGAATTACGGCGGGGGGCAATTCGGACAAACCTAAATCTCAACCTTGGAACCGAGTTCGACGACCTCGTTGTTGGGCAGATTCAAGAACTCCGCCGCCGAAGTGGCGTTGTGGTGCATTTGTGCGAACAGTTTTTCACGCCAGAAACTCATACCCGTGCCCACGGTGGGGGCAACGATGTCGCGCGAGAGGAAATAGCTGGTGGTCATGGGGTTGAGTTCGATGCCGCCGCGCCCGCCCAGCAAAGCCAGCGATTTGGGCAAGTCCTGGTCGTTCTTGAAACCGTAGTTGAGCACCACCTGCCAGCAGTCGTGGCCCAGCGATTCAAGTTCCAGGCGCTTGTCCAGGCCGATCCAGGGTTCCTCGTGGTTGCGCACATGCACGAACAGGTTTTGCTGGTGCAGCACTTTGTTGTGCTTGAGGTTGTGCAGCAGTGCGTTGGGCACCAGGCCCGGTTGCGAGATCAAAAATACCGCCGTGCCGGCCACCCGTGCCGGCGGCGCGATGAATACCGAGTCGAGAAAAGTCTGGAGTTCGATGGCATTGGCGCGCAGCGCCTCGCGCATCAACTCGCGGCCGCGCCGCCAGGTGGTCATCAACAGGAACACCGTGCCGCCGATAAGCAGCGGGAACCACCCGCCATCGACCAGCTTCATCAGGTTCGACGAGAAGAACGTGAAGTCGATGATGAAGAAAAAGCCCGTCGCCGCCAGGCATAGCGAGAGCGGGTAGCGCCAGCCGTAGCGGATTACGAAGAACGTCAGCACCGTGGTGATGAGCATGTCCAGCGTTACCGCGATGCCGTAGGCGGCCGCCAAGTTGTCCGACGATTTGAACATCATCACCGTCAGCACGATCATGCCGAACAAGGCCCCGTTGACGAAGGGCAGGTAAATCTGGCCGAGGTCGCGCGGGCTGGTGTGGCGCACTTGCAGCCGCGGCAAACAACCCAGTTGACTGGCCTGTTTAGTGACGCTGAACGCGCCGGCGATCAGCGATTGCGAGGCAATGACTGTGGCGACCGTGGCCAGCCCCACCAGCGGCAGCGTCAGCCAGCTTGGCGCCAGATGGAAAAACGGATTGCGGATCGCGTCGGGGTGGGTCAGCAGCAGCGCGCCCTGGCCAAAATAGTTCAGCACCCGCGCGGGCATCGCCAGCATAAACCAGGCCATGCGGATCGGCCGCTTGCCGAAGTGCCCCATGTCGGCGTAGAGCGCCTCGCCGCCGGTCACGCACAGCACTACCGCGCCGAGAATGACGAAAGCAATGCCCGGATGCTTGCCGATGAACCCCAAGGCGTAGAGCGGCCACAGCGCCCGCAAAATGGCGGGATGCTCGACGATGCGGTACACACCCAGCGCCGCGATGGCCGTGAACCATGTCAGCATGATGGGGCCGAAGAATTTGCCGATGCCGCCAGTGCCGCGCTTTTGGCCCCAGAACAGCAGAAATAGCACCAGCAGCGTGAGCGGCAGCACGCCGCGCTGAAGTCCCGGCGAAATCACTTCCAACCCCTCCACCGCCGAGAGCACCGAGATACTGGGCGTGATGACCCCGTCGCCGTAAAACAAGCAGGTGCCGAAGATGCCCACCAGCAGCATCACCCGTCGCAGCATGGGCGCGCGGCTGCCGATCGACTGCGAGGCCAGCGCCAGCAGGGCGATCAGCCCGCCTTCGCCGTGGTTGTCGGCGCGCAGCACCAGCGTAACGTATTTGACCGAGACGATGATGGTCAGCGTCCAGAACACCAGCGACAGCACGCCATAGACGTTGGCGTGGGTGAAAGGCACATGGTGCCCTTCGTGAAACACTTCCTTGATGGTGTAGAGCACGCTGGTGCCGATGTCGCCAAAGACGACGCCCAGCGCGCCCAGCATCAACACGGGCAGCGACGTTTTGCTGGTTGGCGGGGACGATGGCATGCGTAAGTACTCCTGCTCCGGTGGTTTATTTATGTAAGGAATGTGAAACGCGCCGCCACGCCGTTAGTGCGGCCACGCGTCAGGGCGCATCATCATCGATCGTCAACATTTCCGGGTCGGTCGCTTCCAGCTCGTAGCTGGCGGCCACCAGCGCCAGCCGCCCGACCACGCCATACAGGTAAAAACGGTTGGGCGCGGTCGCGCCGCCATCCCGGGTTTCCCGCGCCGGGGGGGGCAGTTGTGCGTTCCCGGCAAACGCCAGCGGCACATAATGTGTGCGCTCTGCCGCTTCCGCCTGGACGCGGTAATAACCGCCCACCACATAGCGGTCAATGGTATAGACCACCGGTTCGGCTTCCGTGTCGCCGATGCGTTCGGCGCTGGCCACGCTCTCCTGCGCCAGAAAATCGCAGGGCGCGGCGCTCAATGGAGCCTTGCCTTCAGCGGCTTCCTTATTCTTGGGCAGTTGCGCTAACAATATATCGAGATCCTTGATGTCGCGCACAGTCGTCAAATGAAGCGAATGCCCGCGCGCCTTGATGATGATCCGGGGCTTTTCGTGAATACCGTATTCCTTGTATTTGCGCCGCACTTTCGACAGTAGCCCGCTGGTCTCCTCGCGCAATGCCGCGGCGCCCTGCGGCGTGCCCGGGTCGATCTGGCCGCAGGCCGCGAACAGCGGGTGAATCAGCCACGGGTCGATGCCCAGCAACTTGCCGAAACGCTTGCAGATTTCTTCATGGCATTGGTAATGGCGGCTCATGCGCCGCACGGTCCAGCCCGCCTGCAGCGGCGGCAGCAGGTATTGCTCGTAGAGTTCTTCCAGAATGCCCGGTGCGCCCGCCGCCAGAGCGTTGTTGAGCAAAATGGTGCAGGGGTTGAAGTGCTCCAGGCCCAGCCGCAATGCCGCCGGGCCGATACGCTGCGCCGGCTGGAACGTCACTGGCAGGCCATCGGGCAACGGATATGTCACGCTCTTTTTGAGCGCCGGGTCGATCGAACCGAAACGCACATCCAGGCCCGCCATGCGGAAGATCGTCTGCAAGCGCGCCAAACCAGCCAGATAGAAGCTGCCCGGCGTACCGTTTTCCGGCACGATCATCAGATTGCGCGCTTCCGGGCAAATCTTTTCAATGGCCGCTTGTGCCGCCTGTACCGCCAGCGGCAGCACATCGTCGGCCAAGTTGTGCCAACCCGTGGGGTACAGATTGGTATCCACTGGCGCTACTTTGAATCCCGCGTTGCGGATGTTCACTGCCGTATAAATCGGCGGCGTGTGTTCCATCCACTCCAGACGGAACCAGCGCTCGATAACCGGCGTCGCATCCAGAATGCGCTGTTCCAATTCGTTGAGGGGGCCGGCCAAAGCCGTGATGAGATGGGGAACCATGCGATTAGTGTTTGCCGCCTCGCCATTCTAGGCAGATTAATAAGCGGCCAGTTAAAACTTAGTTCACTATCCTAGCCTATGGACGCGGCAAATCCAAGGCATCGGCCAGCGCATCGGCTTGCCGCCGCGCAGGAGCCGGATCGCTGGGCGCGGGAGCGGCATTCACCCCCGCACCTGCCCTTGGCCCAGCACTACCCATTTGAGTGAAGTCAAGCCTTCCACGCCCACAGGGCCGCGGGCGTGGAATTTATCGGTGCTGATGCCGATCTCGGCGCTCAGGCCATATTCAAAGCCGTCGGCAAAACGCGTACTGGCGTTGACCATGACGCTGGCCGAATCGACTTCACGCAAAAAGCGCTGGGCATGATCGTGGTCGCGCGTCAGGATGGCGTCGGTGTGGTGGCTGGAATAACGGTTGATGTGGGCGATGGCATCATCGACGCCGGCCACCACCTTGATGCTGATGACGGGTGCCAGATATTCGGCGCTCCAGTCGGCCTCAGTGGCATCGGCCACGTGCGCGCCGGGCACGGTTTGCAGGATGGCTTTGGATTCGGCATCGCAGCGCATTTCCACGCCCTTGGCCGCGAACACCACGCCGATGCGCGGCAAGAACGCACCTGCCACGCCGCGCGCCACCAGCAGGCTTTCGGTAGCGTTGCAGGGACTGTATTTCTGCGTCTTGGCGTTGTCTGTCACGGTCACCGCCAAGTCCAGATCGCACGAGTCATCGACGTAGGTGTGGCAGTTGCCGTCCAGGTGTTTGATGACGGGTACCTTGGCTTCGCGGCTGATGCGCTCGATCAGCCCCCGCCCGCCGCGCGGGATGATGAGGTCCACATAATCGGGCATGGCAATCAAATACCCGACGGCGGCGCGGTCGGCGGTCGGCACCAGTTGCACCGCGTCCGGCGGCAGACCGGCCTGCTCCAGCGCCTCGCGCACCAGTGCCGCCAGCGCCTGATTGGAAGCCAGCGCCTCACTGCCGCCGCGCAAGATGCAGGCGTTGCCGCTCTTGATCGACAGGCTGGCCGCTTCGATGGTGACGTTGGGACGGCTTTCGTAAATCATGCCGAACACGCCGATGGGCACGCGCATCTGGCCGACGCGGATGCCGCTGGGCTGCTGACGCAGGCCGGACATTTCGCCCACCACGTCGGGCATGGCCGCCAGTTGCTCGCAGCCTTGCGCGCAAGTCTCGATGATCGCGGGCGTGAGTTTCAGGCGGTCGAGCATGGGCGCGGACAGGTCGCCCGCAGCCCTGGCGCGATCCAGATCGGTCTGATTGGCCGTGGCCAACGGCTGGCCCCGCGCGCGCAGCAGGCGCGCCAGTTCGCGCAACGCGCGAGCTTTGTCCGCCGCGCTGGCGCGGGCCATGGCGCGCGAAGCCGCGCGCGCCTGCACGCCCAGCCGGTACAGGGTTTCAGCGACAGTGGAAGCATTCATGCGGGCATTGTCGCATCGCGGCGGACAGGAACGCTACAGTCCGGGCATGGCCCGGCTGCCGCGTTTGACAATCCCCGGTTATCCGCATTTCGTATTGCTCACTGGCAATGACGGACGCGTGGTGTTTGCCGACGACCAGGACCGGCGTGCCTGGCTGGCGCGATTGCAGGCGTGGCTCGTACCGTGCCGGGTACGGTTGCACGCTTATGTGCTGCTGCCCAGTCAGGTACGGCTGTTAGTCACGCCCGAAGACGCGGACGGCCTGCCGCGCTTGATACAGGCCATCGGACGCGATTACGTGCGCTATTTCAACCGGCGGCATGGCCGCAGCGGCACGCTGTGGGAAGGCCGCTACCGCGCCGCGGTGCTGCAACCAGAGCGCCATTTGCTGACCTGCATGGCGCTGATGGACGCGCGTCCGGTAGCCGATGGATTGGCCGCCCGGGCGGCGGACTACCTGTGGTCGAGCCACGCCCATTACGCCGGGTTGCGCACCGACCCGATGTTGACGCCTCCTCCGGCTTATTGGGCGCTGGGCAACACTCCATTTGCGCGCGAGGCGGCGTATACCGCGCAAGTCGAAACGGGCGTGCCGGACGAACACGCCATAGCCATCGAGCGCGCCGGGCGCGGCGGCTGGGCGCTGGGCGACGCGGCATTCCTGGCGCCATTGCATGAACAGGTCAAGCGCCGCGTATCACCAGCGCGGGCAGGCCGGCCGTGCAAGCAAACAGCGGCGCCCGGATAGTTTGACCCAGCGGGAACA
>JAIRRE010000075.1 GCA_031256125.1 Burkholderiaceae bacterium | reverse complement strand
ATGCTCAAAGCGCTGACCGGGTGGGTGCAGAGCGTGGTCTATTTGCATCCCAACCCGGCGCTGCTGGCGAACGTGAACACCATTTTCAAGGTGCACATCTTCTTCGGCATGACGGTGTTCCTGGTGTTCCCGTTCACCCGCATGGTGCATGTTTGGAGCGGCTTTGGTACGGCGGCGTACCTGTTCCGCCCCTACCAACTGGTGCGGACGCGGCGGCGGTTGAATCTGCCGCAGTAACAGGCAACCGACGGCCGCCCGGTCTGCAACAAGCCATAACTTTTCGAGCGCAACCGGAGCGGGAACGATGCGCTCCAGTTCCTCGTTATTTCACCGGCTGCCGCCGCGCGGCGATCACGTCGCCAATCAGAATCAGCGCAGGCGGGCGGATATGGTGCTCACGGGCCAAGCCGGGTAAATCGGCCACGCTGCCGGTGACGCAGCGCTCATCAGGCAGAGTTGCTTTTTCGATCAGCGCCGCCGGGGTGTGCGCGGGCAAACCGTGGGCCATCAACTGCTGGCAGATTTCCGGCAGGTTGGCAACGCCCATGTAGAGCGCCACGGTTTGGTGCCGACGGGCCAGCATGGCCCAGTCCAAGTCCAGTTGCTGGTCGGCGCGCCGGTGGCCGGTGGCCAGCACCAGCGTATCCGCATGGTCGCGGTGGGTCAGCGGGATGCCGGTGGAGGCCGCCGCGCCTTGCGCCGCCGTCAGTCCTGGAATCACCCGGAACGGAACGCCAGCTTCGGCCAGCGCCTGCGCTTCTTCCCCGCCTCGTCCAAAGATGTAGCCGTCGCCGCCTTTGAGTCGCACCAACGACTGTCCGGCGCGCGCCAGCCGGATCATCAAACGGGCAATATCGGTTTGCGGCAGGGTATGCCGTGAGGCTTCCTTGCCGACATAGATGCGTTCGGCGCCGGGGGGCAGAAAGTCCAGCACCGCCGGGCTAACCAGATGGTCATAAAGCGCCAGCTTGGCTTGCTCCAGGGCACGGACCGCTTTGAGGGTCAGCAATTCCGGGTCGCCCGGCCCAGCGCCCACCAGCGTGACTGTGCCGACCGGGGTATCCGCTTGCGCTGACGGCGGCTTGCTCGTGCTGGTGGAGGTATCGGTGTGCGTTTCAGGGGATTCGAGGGTGGGCAAGTCGCGCAAACGCATCACTTCTTCAAGCGGGAACTGTATTTGTTGATATTGACATGGTAACGGGTGGTTTCCCTTGACCCAAGTCAAGGACTTATCCAGCACTTGCCGCGACGATAGCAATTTGCCCGGTGTGCGAAATCGCAAATGACGGGTAAGCATGTCGCAACGAGGAGCACTTCCATTATGAAATTTCGAACTACCTTGGGTTTGTCCACTCTAGCTTTGGCGGCTTTACTGAGCGTTGGCGCGTATGCTCAGAACGCGCCCGCCAGTGCGCCTGCAGCCGCGGGTTCTCAGACAGCCGCGGCGTCCGGGGAAAAGATGTTCCATGACCCCGACCCGGAGCTTCAAGCCAAAGCGCCGCCGATGACGCAGGCCGAGTTCGACGAGGGGCGCAAGATTTTCTTCGAGCGTTGCGCCGGCTGCCACGGCGTGCTGCGCAAGGGTGCCACCGGCAAGCCGCTCACGCCCGACATCACGACGCGGCCGGACAAGGGCACCACCTATCTGAAGACTTTCATCACCTACGGCAGCCCGCTGGGCATGATTAACTGGGGGACTTCCGGCCAGTTGACGCCCGAGCAAATCGACATCATGGCGCGCTACGTGCAGCACACGCCGCCGACGCCGCCGGAGACCTCGCTGGCGGACATGATGAAATCCTGGAAGGTGATTGTCCCGGTGGATCAGCGACCCACGCGCAAGATGAACAATTACGACTTGGACAATGTGTTCTCGGTCACGCTGCGCGACGCGGGTGAAGTAGCCCTGATTGACGGCGACAGCAAGAAAATCATCAACATCGTCAAGACCGGCTACGCCGTGCACATCTCGCGCTTGTCGGCTTCGGGGCGCTATATCTACGTGATCGGGCGCGACGCCAAGATCGACATGATCGACCTGTGGATGCCCAAGCCCGACATCGTAGCCGAGGTCAAAGTCGGCATGGAAGCGCGCTCGGTCGAGTCTTCCAAGTACAAGGGCTATGAAGACAAGTTCGTCATCGCTGGCACCTACTGGCCGCCGCAGTACGTCATCATGGAAGGCAGCACGCTCAAGCCGCTCAAAGTGGTGACCACGCGCACCATGGATGACGATGGCAAGTACATCTCCGACGCGCGGGTGGCCTCGATCGTGGCCAGCCACCATCATCCCGAATTTGTCGTCAACGTCAAAGAATCGGGGATGACGCAAATGGTGGACTACACCGATCTGACCAACCTGAAGATCACCAACATCAGCAGCGCGCCGTTCCTGCATGACGGCGGGTTCGACAAAACCGGGCGCTACTTCCTGGTGGCGGCCAACGCGTCCAACAAGATCGTGGTGATCGACACCGTGACGGACAAGCTGGTGAAGATCATCGAAGTGGGCAAAACCCCGCACCCGGGGCGCGGCGCCAACTTCATTGATCCCAAGTATGGTCCAGTGTGGGCCACCAGCGGCCTGGGCGACGAGAGCATCAGCGTGATCGGTACCGACCCGGTGGGCCACCCGCAATATGCCTGGAAGGTGGT
>JAIRRE010000017.1 GCA_031256125.1 Burkholderiaceae bacterium | reverse complement strand
TGCACTGGCTTGAAAGACGCACCCGCGTGCCCGGCTTCGTCGGCACTGGCGCCACGGGAGGCCGCTGACCATGTTCCATCTGGATCTGTCCTTTTTCAACTGGGACGTCATCTCCGGCTACGTCCTCAAGGGCTTTTACTTCACCCTGTTTTTAACGGTGGTAGCCACCGTCGGCGGCATCTTCTTCGGCACGCTGCTGGCGCTGATGCAACTCTCGCGCCGTTGGTGGCTGCACTGGCCGGCGGTGGTGTATGTCAATGGCATGCGGGCTATGCCCTTCGTGATGGTGATCCTGGGTTTTTTCGTGGTCATTCCTTTCCTTATCGGGCGCCCGATCGGCGCGGAGAGATCGGCGGTAATCACTTTCGTCGCCTTTGAATCGGCCTACTTCAGCGAAATCAGGCGCGCGGGCATCCAGTCGATCCCGCGCGGACAGGGGCACGCCGGGCAGGCGCTGGGCATGAGCTACGGCCAGAACATGCGGCTGGTCGTTTTGCCGCAAGCGTTTCGCAACATGTTGCCGGTGCTGCTCACGCAAATCATCATCTTGCTGCAAGACACCTCGCTGGTTTATGCAATTGGCGCTTACGACATCCTCACCGGCTTCGAGACCGCAGGCAAAAATTACGGCCGCGTGCCGGAGGCCTATTTAATGGCCGCCGTGGTCTATTTCGTGATCTGCTATGGGCTGTCGCACGGCGTGCGGCGCCTGCACCGCAAGATCGCCATCATTCGCTAAGAAATTTGGAGTGCAATAAAAATGGCCGACAACATGATGATCGAGATCCAGCATGTCTCGAAGTGGTACGGCGATGTGCAAGTGCTGAACGATTGTTCGGTGAGCATCGCCAAGGGTGAGGTGGTGGTGGTGTGCGGGCCTTCGGGTTCCGGCAAATCGACGCTCATCAAAACCGTCAACGCGCTCGAACCGTTTCAGCAGGGCGAAATCGTGGTCAACGGTGTGCCGCTGCACGACCCCAAAACCGATTTGCCCAAGCTGCGCGCGCACGTGGGCATGGTGTTCCAGCACTTTGAGTTGTTCCCGCATTTGTCGGTCACGGAAAACCTTACCCTTGCGCAGATCAAGGTGCTCAAGCGCAGCTCGGATGAAGCCAAGGCACGCGGCCTGAAGATGCTCGACCGCGTGGGCCTGATGGCGCACAAGGACAAATTCCCCGGTCAACTCTCCGGCGGCCAGCAGCAGCGCGTGGCGATTGCGCGCGCGCTGTCCATGGACCCGGTGGTGATGCTGTTCGACGAACCCACCTCCGCGCTCGACCCGGAAATGGTCGGCGAAGTGCTCGACGTGATGGTCGGCCTGGCCAAGGAGGGCATGACGATGATGGTGGTTACGCACGAAATGGGCTTTGCGCGCAAGGTGGCCGACCGCGTGATCTTCATCGACGTGGGCGGACGCATTCTAGAAGATTGTTCCAAGGATGAATTTTTTGGCCACCCGGAAAACCGCCAGCCGCGTACCAAGGATTTTCTCAACAAGATACTGGCGCATTGAGTCTGAAAAACAAGCCATATTCTGTCGCGCACCGGACGCTTGATACCCCATAGAACGTGGCTTGATCCGGCACAATCGCCGGAATGGGGACGATCTATTTAGTGCGCCACGGGCAGGCCAGTTTTGGCGCCGACGATTACGACCAACTAAGTGATCTGGGAGTGCGGCAAAGCGAGCGGCTGGGCCAGTACTGGCGGGCGCGCTTTGGTGAGCAACTGCGCTTTGACGCCGTGCTCACCGGCACGCTGCGGCGGCAGGCGCAAACCTGGCAAGCCATCGCGGACGGCGCGGGTCTTGCTCACAAACGCATCGAATGGCCGGGCCTGAATGAATACAACGGCGAAGCCATCATTCGCGCGCTGCACCCCGGCCCGCTGCCCAAACCGGACACGCCCGAACGCTACCGCGAGCATTTCCGCTTGTTGCGCGAAGGCTTGGCGCGCTGGATAGCGGGCCAGATCACGCCCGAGGGCATGCCGAGTTGGCGCAACTTTGCGTCCGGCGTGATGAGCGCGCTCAATCACGTGCGCGCCCACCACGCGGCGGGCGTCACGCTAATCGTTTCCAGCGGCGGCCCGATTGCCACCGCTGTTGGCCAGTTGCTGGGCGCCAGCCCCGAAGCCATCATCGAGATGAATCTGCGCATCCGCAACACTGGCGTTACCGAATTAGCCTGCACGCCCCGGCGTTGCGCGCTGGTCAGCTACAACACGCTGCCACACTTGAACGATGCGGTTCACGCCGGCTGGATCACCCACACCTGAGGCTCAAACGCCTCGAAAAGTCTGCGTGAGGGTCGAAATGAAAGCAGCCGTCGCGGCTTCCCGCGGGCGCGTGAACAACTCGCGCGCCGGGCCGGTTTCCACCACCGCGCCGTCCTTGAGAAATACCACGTCGCGCGCGATCGTGGCCGCCAGGCGCAAATCGTGCGTCGCCATCAGCATGGTCATGCCCTCGCTGGCCAGTTGCCGCAGCACTTCGATCACCTTCGCCGCCAGCCCCGGGTCGAGTGCCGAGGTCGGCTCGTCGCACAGCAGAATGTCGGGCGATGGCGCAAGCGCGCGAGCAATGGCTACCCGCTGCTGCTGACCGCCCGAAAGCGCGGCGGGCCAGGCATCGGCCTTGTCCGCGATGCCGACTTTGGCCAGCAGTTCATGGGCGCGTTGATGCGCGCGCTCGCGCGGCCACTTCCACACCGTCAGCAAACTTTCCATCACGTTCTGGATAACGGTCAGGTGTGGAAAGAGCTGGAAGTTCTGGAACACCATGCCGGTGCGGCGGCGGATGGCGAGCACAGTTTCGCGCGCGGGCTGCGCGGCGGCGCTGAATACCACCCGCAAACCGGCCAGTTCCAGCGCGCCCGTATCGGGAATTTCCAGCAAATTGACACAGCGCAGCAGCGTACTTTTGCCACTACCCGAAGGGCCGATCAGTGCCGTCACCTGCCCTGGTTGCAGCGCCAGGCTAACGCGGGCGAGCACACAATGGTCGTCGAAATACTTATCGATCTGGGTCAGCGCGATCATGCGTGGCCTGCCTGAAACTGGGCATGGCGGCCCAATCGCTTTTCCAGCCGCGCCTGCGCCGCCGTCAGCACCGAGCACAGCGCCAAGTAGATCAACGCCGCTTCGATGTAGAGGACCAGCGGCTCATACGTTACCGCCGCGACGCGTTGCGCGGCCTGGAAAATTTCCGGCACCGTTAATACCGCCGCCAGCGAAGTGTCCTTGACCAGCGCGATGAAGGCGTTGGCCAGCGGCGGCAGGGCTACCCGCGCAGCCTGCGGCAGGATGGCGCGGCGCAGCGCCTGCGCGCGCGTCATGCCGATGGAATAGGCGGCATCCCATTGGCCCTTGGGAATTGACTCGATGACACCGCGGATCACTTCCGAGTTGTACGCTCCGACATTGAGCGAAAAGCCGATTACCGCCGCCGTCAGCGGATCCAGCACGATGCCCGCGCTTGGAAGACCAT
>JAIRRE010000312.1 GCA_031256125.1 Burkholderiaceae bacterium | reverse complement strand
ACGCGCCGGCATGAGGCGGTTTCGCACAGACCCAGCAGCGCGTCGAGCTTGGCGGTTTGCACGCGCTTGTGCGCTTCGTCGGCTTCGGACTCGTCGATCATCCGGCGCTGCTGCACCACATCGCCCAAGCCATAGGCCATCCAGGCGTTGGCGGGCAAGCCGTCACGGCCGGCGCGGCCGGTTTCCTGGTAGTAGCCCTCGATGCTTTTGGGCAGATCCAGGTGGGCGACAAAGCGCACGTCGGGCTTGTCGATACCCATGCCGAAGGCGATGGTGGCGCACATCACCACGCCTTCTTCGCGCTGAAAAATTTCCTGATGCTGCTGTCGCATCTCCAGGGCCATGCCGGCGTGGTACGGCAGCGCGTGTATGCCTTGGGTTTGCAGCCATAGCGCCGTTTCCTCGACCTTGCGGCGCGACAGGCAATAGATGATGCCCGCGTCGGTCGTGCCGCCGGCGCGCAGATGCTCGGCGCGGATAAAGCGCAGCAGTTGTGCGCGCGCGTTGGCCTTTTCGACGATGCGGTAGCGGATGTTGGGCCGGTCGAAGCTCGAGACGAAGATGCGCGCATCGGTGAGCGCCAGTCGCTGCACGATTTCCTGGCGCGTCAGCGCAT
The DNA here is from genome assembly GCA_031256125.1 of Burkholderiaceae bacterium. Taxonomy (GTDB): domain Bacteria; phylum Pseudomonadota; class Gammaproteobacteria; order Burkholderiales; family Burkholderiaceae_C; genus Ottowia. The sequence continues at coordinate 2,074 of JAIRRE010000312.1, read as the reverse complement.
CGGCGGTGGCTGTCAGCGCGACGCGCGGCGCCTTGGGGAAGCGCTCGTGCAATACCGATAGCTGGATGTATTCGGGCCGGAAGTCGTGCCCCCACTGGGAGACGCAATGCGCCTCGTCGATGGCGAACAGCCCAATGCGGGCGTGATCCAGCAGTTCCAGAAAACGCGGCGTCAGTAAGCGCTCGGGCGCAACGTAGAGCAGGTCTATCGCGCCGCTCCCCAAAGCGCGCTCGACCTGGTAAGCCTCCGACCCCGATAGCGTGGAATTCAGATACGCGGCGCGCACGCCCAACGCGGTCAGCGCAGCAACCTGATCTTGCATCAGCGCAATCAGCGGCGAGACGACGATGCCCGTGCCCAACCCGGCCTGGCTGCGCACCAACGCCGGAATCTGATAGCACAGCGATTTGCCGCCGCCGGTGGGCATGAGCACCAGCGCATCGCCGCCGGCGGCTACGTGCTCAATGATTTCAGCCTGCGGCCCGCGAAAGGCTGGATAACCGAAGACTTCATTGAGAATCGCCAGTGCGCGGGACATTTCCGGCTTTAAATGTTGGAGGCTCAGTGTGGAGAAGGTTTGCCGAGGGAAAGCGGGCGCTTGATCGCGCGCGCACCAAAAGCCGCCTTGACTTGCGTCCCGGTCCGCCACGTTCCTGGTGGTGGAGCCGCCAAGGCGTTTGTTATTTCTTGCGCGCTTCCGGTTGCGCGCCCGCACCCGGAGGATGCAGCATATCCTTGAAGAAATCGCTGTTGGCCGGGTCGATGACCAGCACGTCGCCCTTGCCGATGCTGGCGCGCCAGGCGTCCAGTTGGCGGTAGAACTTGGCAAAGCCCGGATCCTTGCCAAACGCATCGGCGTAAATGCGGTTGGCCTCGGCGTCGCCCTCGCCGCGGATACGCTCGGCTTCGCTATCAGCCTCGGCGCGGATTTGCATGGCTTCGGCGTCGCCTTTGGAGCGCAGTTCGTTGGCCACGCGCTCGCGCTCGGCCTGCATCCGCTGATACACCGACGCGGTGATGGATTCGGCGTAATCGGCGCGCGTCAGGCGCACATCGACGATTTCGATACCCCAGGGCTTGTCGCTTTTAACGGCGGCGGCCACTGCCTGCTTGACATTACCCATTACCTCCTCGCGTTTGCTGGAGATAAGTTCTTGCAGAGTGCGGCGGTTGATCTCTTCCTGAAAAGCGTTGCGCACCACGCGCTTCAATTGCATCTCGCCGGTAATTTCATCCTGCCCCACGTTCTGCACGTAAGCCAGCGGGTTGGCGATCCGCCAGCGCACGTACCAGTCGATAACCACGCGCTGCTTCTCGGCGGTAAGCACCGGATCGGTGTCCGAACTGGTGAGCGTAAGCAGGCGCTTATCCAGGTAAGTCACATCTTGCATCAACGGCCATTTGAGATGCAGCCCCGGCTCGGTAATAACACGTTGCACCTTGCCGCCGAACTGCTTGACCAGCCCGAACTGCCGTTGATCGACCACGAACAGGCTCGAAGCCAGAATCACCGCCACCAGCACCACCGTGGTAACGATGAAACCAAGAGTGCCGACGATGCTGATCGGCCCCGACGCGTTGTTGTTGGGTTCCGCCATAGTTATCGCGCCTCCCGGTCGCGGTTGCGCAGATTGTCGCGCGAACGAGCGTCGAACGCCATGCCGTTGCTGTCCAAAGCCGGGGCGGCAGGCTGTGCCGGGCTGGCGCCCGCATCGCTCTGCGCTGAAGCGGCGCTCGATGACTTGGCTCCCGACGCCTGCAATACCTTGTCCAGCGGCAGATAAATCAGGTTACCCGCGTGGCCATCCATCAGTACCTTGGGGGTGTTGGCATAGACCCCGCGCAAGGTGTCGATGTAGAGGCGGTCACGCGTGACCTGCGGCGCTTTTTCGTATTCCGCCAGCACAGCGGAAAAACGCTGCGTCTCACCCTGGGCATGGGCGATCACGCTGGCCTTGTCGCCGCTGGCCTGCGGCACCACCCGGTTGGCGTAGGCTTGCGCCTGGTTCTTCTTGCGCTCACGCTCCTGCGCGGCACTAAGCACATCGTCAAAAGCCGCCTTGACCTGTTCGGG
>JAIRRE010000307.1 GCA_031256125.1 Burkholderiaceae bacterium | reverse complement strand
AGGCCGCCAGCGCCTCGGTAATTTCGGCCAGCCATTCGTCGAGCTGCGACGCCGGTCGCGCATTGAGCGCGGGCATCGAACCAATCACGCCAGCGGTGCATTGCGCAATGACGAGCTTGGGATTACTGATGATGAACAGCGGCGAACCGATGACGGGGAAGCGCAGTTGCTGCAAGACGGGCGGAAGCTTGGACAAAGGGAACCTCGTGAAGTAAAGAACCAAGGTTTACGTCATACCACGCCCGCGCCCTCGTGCCCGTCCGGCAGGCGACAGCGGCGGCCAGTCAAGTCAAACCGATGAGGGCGTGATACCCGATCAAGCGGGCATGGCAAATCAGGAAACGCCCGGCACCCGGCCCGCACCTGCTTGCCTGCCAGGACTCAGAACGCCTCTACCGGCAGCGCCATGACGCTGTCCGCGCCGTGCACCACGGCCTCGCGCAAACCAGCGGTGCGAGGCAGGATGTGGTCGGCGTAAAAGCGCGCGGTGGCGATCTTGGCGCGCATGAAAGGCGCATCCACGCTGTCCTGCCCAGCGGCCAAGGCGCGCTCGGCAGCCAGCAGCGCGCGCCCCATTTGCCAGCCGGCCAGCAGGTTGCCCGACAACATCAGATACGGCACGCTGCCCGCAAAAGCGGCGTTGAGGTTGCTCATGCCCTGCCCGGTGATGAAGTCCGTGGCATCGAGAAACGCCTGCCGCGCCTGCCCCAGCCGCTGGGCAAACATCCCGGCATGGGCGCTGCCGGCGGCGGCCAGTTTTTGTTCCGTGGCGGCAATTTGCGCCGCGATGGCGCGCCCTAACAAACCGCCCGTGCGCAGGGTTTTTCGGCCCACCAAGTCGCTGGCCTGGATGCCGGTGGTGCCCTCGTAGATCGGCAGGATGCGCGCGTCGCGGTAGTGCTGGGCCGCGCCGGTCTCCTCGATAAAGCCCATGCCGCCATGCACCTGCACGCCCAGCGACGCCACTTCCACGCTCATCTCGGTGCTGTAGCCCTTGACCAGCGGCACGGCAAATTCGTAGAACATTTGCATCTGCTGGCGCACCCCGGTATCGGGATGGTTGTGCATGGCGTCCGAGGCGGCGGCGGCGGCGATAGCCAGTGCGCGGCAGCCTTCGGTCAAGGCGCGCATGGTCATCAACATGCGGCGCACATCGGGATGGTGGATGATGGCGACGGCAGCCTTGCTGCTGCCATCGACCGGGCGGCTTTGTACGCGCTCCCGGGCGTAAGCCACGGCTTGCTGATAGGCGCGCTCGGCCAGCGCGATACCCTGCACGCCCACGCCGTAGCGCGCGGCGTTCATCATCACAAACATGTATTCCAGGCCGTGGTTTTCCTCGCCAACCAGATAACCCACCGCGCCGCCGTTGTCACCGAATTGCAGCACCGCCGTCGGGCTGGCCTTGATGCCCAGCTTGTGTTCGATGGAAACGCAGTGCACGTCGTTGCGCGCGCCCAGACTGCCATCCTCGCCGACCAGGAACTTGGGCACCACGAACAGGCTGATGCCCTTGACGCCTTCGGGTGCGCCGGCCACCCGCGCCAGCACCAGATGGACGATGTTTTCGGCCAAATCGTGCTCGCCGTAGGTGATGAAGATTTTGGTGCCGAACAGCTTGTAGGCGCCGTCGCTCTGCTTTTCGGCGCGCGTGCGCACCAAGGCCAGATCGCTGCCCGCCTGCGGCTCGGTCAGGTTCATGGTGCCGGCCCACTGGCCGGAAATCATCCGGGGCAAATAGCGCGCTTTCAATTTCGGGCTGCCCGCCAGCAGCAAGGCCTCGACCGCGCCGCTGGTCAGCAGCGGGCACAGAGCGAAGCTCAGATTGGCAGCGCTGAGCATCTCGCCGCACGCCGCGCCGATGGTTTTAGGCAAGCCCTGGCCGCCGAATTCAACCGGATGCTGCAAGCCCTGCCAGCCACCGGCGACGTATTGCCTGAATGCCTCCTTGAAACCGGGGCTGGTGGTCACCACATCGCCCGCCAGCGTGGCAGGCGCTTTATCCGCTGGATGGTTGAGCGGCGCCACCACTTCGCTGCTAAAGCGCGCCGATTCTTCCAGCACCGCCTGCGCGGTTTCAAGACTCACATCCTCGAAGCCCGGCCATTGTGCAAAATCGTTGATGCGCGCCAGATGTTCCATGTCGAACAGCATGTCGCGTACCGGTGCTTGATAAGTGCTCATGGTGAACTTAACTCCTTATGAGGTCAATCTCGAAAGTATTTGGCAAAGCGAGTGCGGCGTTAACACCAGCCTAACGCCGCGTATCCACGGACAAAAGACCACGGGCATCGTGCAATACCCTTTTTCGGCGACCGATCCGGGCCGCCCTGTCTTCAAAGCGCCTTGACCAATTCCGGCACCGCCTGGAACAGATCGGCCACCAGACCGTAGTTGGCCACGCTGAAAATCGGCGCCTCCGGGTCTTTGTTAATAGCCACGATCACCTTGCTGTCCTTCATGCCGGCCAGATGCTGGATCGCGCCCGATATGCCACAGGCAATATAGAGTTGCGGCGCGACGATCTTGCCGGTCTGCCCGACCTGCAAATCGTTGGAGGCATAGCCCGCGTCAACCGCCGCGCGCGAAGCGCCGATGGCCGCGCCCAGCTTGTCGGCCAGGGGTGTGAGCACCTCGGTGAATTTTTCGCTGCTGCCCATCGCCCGCCCACCTGAGACAATGATTTTGGCCGCCACCAATTCAGGCCGTTCACTCTTGGTGAGTTCCTGCCCGACGAAGCTACTTTTGCCGCTATCGGCCACCGCCGCAACGGTTTCCACGGCGGCACTACCACCTGTAGCGGCAGCCGCGTCGAAGGCCGTGGTGCGCACGGACATGACGTTGACGCTATCGTCGCTTTGCACCGTGACGATGGCGTTGCCGGCGTAAATCGGGCGCTCGAAAACGTCGGGCGATTCGACCTTGGTGACGTCGGAAATCTGCGCCACGTCCAGCTTGGCCGCCACGCGCGGGGCAACGTTCTTGCCGCCGGGGGTGGATGCGAACAGGATGTGGCTGTAGTGGCCCGCCGCCTGAACGGCTAGCACCTGCGCGGCCAAGTTTTCGGCTAGGCCGTGCGCCAGCGGTGCGCCGTCGGCATGGAGCACTTTGGCCACGTCCGCAATTTGCGCGGCGGCCTGCGCGACCGCGCCCGCATTTTGGCCAGCGACCAATACGTGCACGTCGCCACCCAGCGCCTTGGCCGCCGTGACGGTGTTGAGGGTGGCGGCCTTGATGGCGCTGTTGTTGTGTTCGGCAATAACCAGTGCAGTCATGAGTAAGTCTTTCTGTTGCAGTATCCGTTGGGATCGACGCGCCGGTCAGATAACCTTGGCCTCGTTCTTGAGCTTGTCGATCAGCGCCGCCACGTCGGGCACCTTGATGCCCGCGCCGCGCTTGGGCGGCTCGGCTACCTTGAGCGTCTTCAACCGCGGCGCCACGTCCACTCCCAAGTCGGCGGGCTTGACTGTGTCGAGCGGCTTTTTTTTGGCCTTCATGATGTTGGGCAGCGTCACGTAGCGCGGCTCGTTCAGGCGCAAATCAGCGGTCACCACCACCGGCAGGGTCAGCGATTCGGTCTCCAGCCCGCCATCGACCTCGCGCGTCAC
>JAIRRE010000278.1 GCA_031256125.1 Burkholderiaceae bacterium | reverse complement strand
GTCACCGCCAGTACCCCCAGCACGCACAACGCCATCGGCGCCAGCAAAGGCCGGATGCCGACCGCGCCGCGCTGACGGCTGCCAACCAGCGTCACCAGTACCGGGATCAGGCCAATGATGAGCGCCGTCGGCGCACTGCCGCTCCATTGCACGCCGATCGACAGCAACGCGTAATACGCGATATTGCCCAGCACGCTCAACCCCAGCAGCGCACGCCACTCGCGCCCGCCGATGCAGCCCCCGGTTCGGCCCCAGCGCGGCAGCAGCAAACCCAGCGCCACCGCGCCATACACCAGATAGCGCGCCGACGAAAGCTGCCACGGATTGAAGTCGCGCAGCAGCAGCGGGATAAGAAAGATTAGCCCCCACAACGCGCCCGCGGCCATGCCACTGAACACGCCACGCGCCACTGCGCCAGGAACCGCCGCGGGTGCGACCTCCATCACGTCTAAATCGGAACTATGGCTCACCGCGCCCTGCCACGGTACGCACCGGTTACGCGCAACGCCCGTCATCCGCGCAATGCGCCGCGATGAAATCCTTGACCCGCTCCGCATCGGCGGGTAGCACCGTCACGCGCTTCGATAGTTGTTCGATGCCGACAAAGTGCGCCGGGCGGTCGGGCGCGCGGCCCAGCGCCTCCTCAATGGTGGCGGCGAATTTCACCGGCAGCGCGGTTTCCAGCACGATCATTGGCACATTGCTGCGATGCTCGTGCGCAACCTTGACGCCATCGGCGGTATGCGGGTCGATCATCACCTGGTGGCGCGCCCACACGTCGCGGATGGTCGCCACGCGGTCGGCGTGCGTGCTACTGCCGCTCTCGAAACCATAGCGCGTTAATACTTGGGCAAAGGCCGGCTCGCCGCTCAAATCGAACCGTTTGGCTCGATTCAGCGCCTCGCCGAACAGCGCCGCCACGCGCGCGCCGTCGCGCCCAAGCAGATCGGCGATGAAACGCTCGAAATTGCTGGCCTTGCTGATATCCATCGACGGGCTGGACGTCTCATGCGTCTGGTCCGAACCGCGTACGCGATAAACGCCGGTGCGGAAAAATTCGTCGAGTACATCGTTTTCATTGGTGGCGATCACCAGGCGCTCGATGGGCAGCCCCATCATGCGCGCCACGTGGCCTGCGCAGACATTGCCGAAATTGCCCGAAGGCACGGTAAAGCGCACCGGATCATCGTTACTCGCCGTCGCCTGGAAATAACCAGCAAAGTAGTACACCACCTGTGCCAGCAAACGCGCCCAGTTTATGGAATTTACGCTTCCGATTTGATAGCGGCGCTTGAACGCCAGATCGCCGCTGACGGTTTTCACGATGTCCTGACAATCGTCGAACACGCCTTCAATGGCCAGGTTGTGGATGTTGGGGTCTTGCAGGCTGTACATCTGCGCCTGCTGGAAGGCGCTCATGCGCCCGCTGGGGCTGAGCATGAACACGCGGATGCCGCGTTTGCCGCGCATGGCGTATTCGGCCGCGCTGCCGGTATCGCCGCTGGTCGCGCCCAGGATGTTGAGCTGCTGGCCGCGCCGCGTCAGTTCGTACTCGAACAGGTTGCCCAGCAACTGCATCGCCATATCCTTGAAGGCGAGCGTGGGGCCGTTGGAAAGCGCCTCTAGATAAAACCCGTCTTCCAGGCGCTTGAGCGGCGTGATTTGCGGCGTACCGAATGTGGCTTCGGTATAGGTTTTGGCGCAAATCGCTTGCAAATCGGTGGACGAAATGTCGTCGATGTACAGCGACAACACCGCGTGCGCCAGCGCGGCGTAGCCTTGACCGGCATACAGCGCGCGCCAATCGGCCAGTGTGCGCGCATCGATGCGCGGATAGCGTTCGGGCAAATACAGCCCGCCATCGGGCGCCAGCCCTTCGAGCAGGATGTCGCAAAACTTGCGGCGCGCTGGATCGCCACGGGTGGAAAGGTAGTTCACGCCAAATCTTCCTTGCGTATCCGCACGATGGGCGCCAGCACGCCGGGCAAAGTTTGCAATTGGGCCAGAGCGCGGTTCATGTCGCCTTCGCGCGCGTCGTGGGTGAGGATGATGAGATCGGTTTGCGGCACGCGGCTCTGACCGCCCTGCTCCGCGTCCGCGCCGTCCACCTCGTCGGCTTCGCGTTGCAGCAGCGCGTCAATGCTGATGTCCGCCTCGGCCAACGTGGTGGCGACGCGCGCCAGCACGCCGGTTTGGTCCGCCACGCGCAACCGCAGGTAATAGCCAGTAACGATTTCTTCAATCGGCAACACGCCGACGTTGTACAGCGCGCCGGGCTGGAAGGCCAGATGCGGCACGCGGCATTGCGGGGCGCTGGCAGCCAGCCGCGCCACATCCACCAGGTCGGCGATCACGGCGCTGGCGGTTGGCTCGCTGCCCGCGCCCTTGCCGTAATACAGCGTGGTGCCCACCGCGTCGCCGTTGACCACCACGGCATTCATCGCGCCTTCCACGTTGGCGATCAAGCGCCGCGCAGGAATCAGCGTGGGGTGCACACGCAATTCCACGCCCTGCCCTTCGCGCCGCCGCGTGATGCCCAGCAGCTTGATGCGGTAACCCAGTTGCTCGGCGTAGCGGATGTCCGCCGCCGCCAGTTTGGTAATGCCTTCGATATACGCTTTATCGAACTGCACTGGAATGCCGAAAGCGATAGCGCTCATCAGCGTGACCTTGTGCGCGGCGTCGATACCCTCGATGTCGAAGGTCGGATCGGCCTCGGCGTAACCCAGGCGCTGCGCGTCTTTCAGGGCCGCGCCGAAGTCCAGCCCCTGGTCGCGCATTTCCGACAAAATGAAATTGGTGGTGCCGTTGATGATGCCGGCCACCCATTCGATGCGGTTGGCGGTTAAGCCCTCGCGCAGCGCCTTAATGATCGGGATGCCGCCCGCCACCGCGGCTTCGAAGGCGACGATAACGCCCTTATGCTGCGCCGCCTCGAAAATCTCGGTGCCGTGCACTGCCAGCAGCGCCTTGTTGGCCGTTACCAGATGCTTGCCCGCCGCGATGGCCTCCAGCGCCAATTGCTTGGCGATGCCGTAACCGCCGATCAGTTCGATCACGATGTCGATGTCTGGACTGGCGATAACCTGGCGCGCATCGGCCACCACTTGCACGTCCGGGCCGACAATGGCTTGGGCGCGCACGGTGTCGAGGTCGGCCACCATTGCAATTTCGATGCCCCGGCCCGCGCGGCGTTTGATTTCTTCCTGATTGCGCCGCAGCACGTTGAACACGCCGCTGCCCACGGTGCCGATGCCCAGCAGTCCGACGCGGATGGGATGCCATTGTTTTTCCGGCATGGGTAAACCTTTCTCCTTTATAAAACACTCTTGGCGCGCGCGACCGCTTCTTCCTTTTTACCAGCAAGGTCCGCCACAGGCGCGCTGGCCGGGGCGGCGGAACGGGCGTAGCGCGCGCGGTATTGCTCCAAAAATTTAGCCAGCCGCCCGATGGCTTCGCGTAGCTCGTCTTCGTACGGTAGGAATACCACGCGGAAATGCTGGTTGTCCGGGTAGTTGAAGCCCGATCCCTGTACCAGCATCACGCGCGTGGCGCGCAGCACTTCCATGAAAAACTGCCGGTCGTCCTTGATCGGATAGATTTTGGGGTCAAGCCGGGGAAACATGTACAGCGTGGCCTGCGGCTTAACACAGGTCACGCCTGGAATCTGCGTAATGAGTTCATAGGCTAGGTCACGCTGACGGCGCAAGCGCCCGCCTTCGCACACTAAATCGTTGATGCTCTGGTAACCGCCCAGCGCGGTCTGGATACCGTATTGCCCCGGCACGTTGCTGCCCAGCTTGATGTTGGCCAGCATGTTCAGCCCCTCGATGTAGTCGCGCGCCCCCGATTTGTCGCCGGAAATAATCATCCATCCGGCGCGAAAACCGCAAGCCCGGTACGCCTTGGAGAGCGAGCCGAAGGTCAGCGTCAGCACATCCTCCGACAATAAAGCCAGCGGCGTGTGCCGCACGTCGTCGTAGAGCACCTTGTCGTACACCTCGTCGGCCATGATGACCAGGTTATGCTCGCGCGCGATTTGCACGATGCCGCGCAGCAGTTCCTCGGAATACACCGCGCCGGTCGGGTTGTTGGGATTGATGACCACGATGGCGCGCGTAGTCGGCGTAATCTTGGCGCGGATGTCGGCCAAGTCCGGCATCCAGCCATTGCCCTCATCGCACAGATAGTGCACCGGCTTGCCGCCCGAAAGGCTGGCCGTGGCCGTCCATTGCGGGTAATCGGGCGCGGGCACCAGCATTTGGTCGCCCTCGTTGAGCAGGGCGTTGACCGCCATGTTGATCACGTCGCTGGCGCCATTGCCCAGGTAAATATCGTCGAGCGTCACCCCGGCAATGCCCTGTTGCTGCGTGTAGTGCATCACCGCCTTGCGCGCCGAAAAAATGCCTTTACCATCGGAATACCCCGCCGCGTTGGACAGGTTGCGCGTCATATCCTGCACCACCTCCTCGGGCGGCTCGAAGCCAAACGGTGCCAGGTTGCCGATGTTGAGCTTGATGATTTTCTGCCCTTCGTCCTCCATCTGCCGCGCCGCCTCCACGATAGGGCCGCGCACGTCGTAGAGCACGTTGGCCAGCTTGGCCGATTTCTGGATGGTCTTCATGACACGCCTCGCAGGTTGGGCAATGTAAATTCAGGAATTGGAACACATCCAGACACGTTGTGCGGGACTTCAGCTTGTTCGCAACATGAGCTCTGCCTGCCGGGTTGTCTCTGCCGCCACCAGCAGGAAAACCAACCCGCCCGGGCCCGGCGACAATCTCCCCGTGTCCATACCCGCATCGTTCATACAGGAGTTGCTCGCCCGCGCCGATCTGGTGGAGATCGTGGGCCGCTATGTGCCGCTCAAGAAAACGGGAGCTAATTTCTCCGGGCTGTGCCCGTTCCATGCCGAGAAGTCGCCCTCCTTCACCGTCAGCCCGTCCAAACAGTTCTACCACTGTTTCGGTTGCGGCAAAAACGGCGACGCCATCAACTTTTTGATGGAGCAGACCGGCGCGGGCTTCATGGACACGGTGCGCGACCTGGCGCAGGAATACGGCATGACGGTGCCCGATGATGATCGCTCGCCCGCCGAGCGCGAAGACGAGCAGCGCGAGAAAGAACAGCGCGCGACCCTGACCGGCGTGCTCGAACGCGCCGCCGCCGCCTACAAAAAACAGTTGCGCGCTGCGCCGCGCGCCATTGAATACTTGAAGCGCCGCGGCGTTTCGGGCCAGATTGCGCGCGATTTCGGCCTGGGTTACGCGCCTGAGGGCTGGCGCTTTCTAACCAGCGTCTTCCCCCGCTATGACGACCCGCTGCTGGCCGACAGCGGCCTGGTGATCGCGCCCGAAACCACGGAGAACGAGGAGCAGGCGCGCCGCTACGACCGCTTCCGCGACCGCATCATGTTCCCGATCCGCAACGTGCAAGGCCAGGTCATCGGCTTTGGCGGGCGGGTGTTGGGCGACGAAAAACCCAAATACCTCAATTCGCCCGAAACGCCGGTATTCCACAAAGGACACGAGCTGTATGGCCTGTACGAGGCGCGGCAGGCCATCCGCGAACAAGGCTATGCGCTGGTGGTGGAAGGCTATATGGACGTGGTGGCGCTGGCGCAACTCGGCCAAGGCAACGCGGTCGCCACGCTGGGCACGGCCTGCACCTTTGACCATGTGCAAAAGCTGTTTCGCTTTACCGGCAACATCGTGTTCAGCTTCGATGGCGACGCAGCGGGGCGCCACGCCGCGCGCAAGGCGCTGGATGCGGCGCTGCCGCTGGCGACCGATGTGCGCAGCGTCAAGTTCCTGTTCCTGCCGCCCGAGCACGACCCTGACAGTTTCATCCGCGCCGAAGGCGATGCGGCCTTTGCCGCCGCCGTGCGCGATGCCGTGCCGCTGTCGCGCTTTCTGTCCGACGCGGCGGCGCAAGAATGTGATCTTTCGACCGCCGAGGGCCGTTCGCACTTTGCCGCCAACGCCCGTCCGCTGTGGCAGGCCATGCCGCAAGGCTTGCTCAAGCAACAGCTTTTGACCGACATCGCCACGCGCGCCGGAGTCGATGCCGCCGCGTTGCTCACCGCTTGGGGTGGCGAGCGCGCGCCGGAGCGCCAATTCGATTCGGACCGTGACCACAGCCGGGGGCATGCGCCATCGGTAGCGCCAACCGCGCCACGCTCAGCATCCCGGATCACATCGCGGCTGCCCAGCCGCTCGCCCAGTCAGGCGCAGGCGCGCAACATCGCCAGCCTGATTCTGCGCGACACCTCGCTGTGGGAATGGCTCAACGACAACGACAAAGATCTGCTCAGCGGTCAAGACGGCTTATATGGAGAGTTGTTTCGCTGGCTCGATACGCAATACCTCGAACACGGCGCGCAACCGCTGGCGGCCTTGCTTGTCGCCGCCCAGAATCAAGCTTTTGGGCCGCTTATCGCGGAGATTGATCGTGTCAACCGCATGGTCCCAACCGTGTCATCCGCGACCGCTGGCGCCAGCGCTGCTTTGGATGCACC
>JAIRRE010000260.1 GCA_031256125.1 Burkholderiaceae bacterium | reverse complement strand
GCCAGAGCGCACGAGCCTGCGTCAGGTTCTCGGCGATTACCGCGTCGGCAACACAACCGTTTTCGATGGCGCCCGCCAACAGCGGCTCAAACGTGGCGCGCGCGTGAGCTTCCGATTCGCTGTCCGAAAGTTCCAGCAACACGCACCAGGGCGCATCCTGAAAAGGCAGCCGCTGATCCGGGAAATGCCGCGCTACCAGCGATAGCGCGAACCGGTTCATGACCTCGAAGCCGGTCAAACCCGCGTCCAGCGCGCTTTGGGCACGGGTCAGCAGTTGCACGGCTGCGGCCAGGTCGGGTACGGCGGCCCAGGCCGTTAGCCGCGCCTTGGGTTGCGGGAACAGCTTCATCGTTGCGGCGGTGATGATGCCCAGCGTGCCTTCGCTGCCGATGAACAGATCGCGCAAGGCGTAGCCGGTGTTGTCCTTGCGCAGCCCGGACAGGCCAGACCAAATCTCGCCTTGCGCCGTCACCACTTCCAGGCCCAGACACAGTTCGCGCGCATTGCCGTAGCGCAGCACCTGCGTGCCGCCGGCGTTGGTGGCGAGGTTGCCGCCCAGGGTGCAACTGCCTTCGGCGGCCAGACTGAGCGGAAACAGCAAACCGGCATCGGCGGCTGCCTGCTGTACTTGTGCCAGGATGCAGCCGGCTTCCGCGGTGATGGTGGCATTGGCGGCATCGAGCGCGCGCACCGCGCGCAGCCGCTGGGTCGAGAGCACGATCTGCGCGCCGCTGGCGTCCGGTACCGAACCGATGACCAGCCCGGTGTTGCCGCCCTGCGGCACGATGGCAACGCCCGCATCGGCGCAAGCGCACACCACGGCGGCCACCTCGGCGGTGTTAGCGGGCCGCACCACCGCGCGCGCCTTGCCGCGAAAGCGCTGACGCTGATCTTGCTCGTAGGCGGCCAGGTCGCCATCGGCCGGTGTGAGCACATGGGCTGCGCCGACGATGGCGCGCAGCGTGTCGAGAAAGCGATCAGGGGCGGTCATGGCTGCCGTTCCTGTTGCCTTTTGGAGCGCGCCAGCCGCAACCGTATTTGTGCGACACAGGCGGCGAACAGCAACAGGCTCAAAACCACTTCGGCCAGTGCCAGCCAGCGCACGGGCGCGGTGTTGCCGGGCGCACGGGTCAGCCCTTCCAGCACGTAGAGCCAGACCAGCAGCGATGTCCAGCGATAGGTGTAGAGGCGGTATCTCAGCAACCCGGCCAGCGGAAACGCCAAGGGCAGGGCCTTGATCGCCAGCCACCACCGGCCCGGCAGCAGCGGCGCGAGCCATAACTCCCATGCCAGGCACAGCACGATCAGCGCCAGCAGGCTCGCCACCGCGAGGTTGCGCGCCAGGCGCACGGCGGGAGATGGTGTTGGCGCAGTGTTTGACAGAGCATTAAAAGCATCAGGCATGGTTTTTGGCATCATAGCGGCCATGAGTTTGCAAGCATTCCGGCAACGGCTTTCCGGCGGGATGCAAGCCTTCGTTGAAGACTTGCAGCGCTTCCCGCTGTTTCCCACGCTGGCGATGCTGTGGGCGCGCTTCAAGCAGGACCGGCTGGGCTTGACCGCCGGATCGCTGACCTTTACCGCCACGCTGGCGCTGGTGCCGCTGTTTACAGTAGTACTGTCGGTGTTCACGGCCTTCCCACTGTTTGGCCGACTCCAGGGCGCGCTGGAAAAGTGGCTCGCCAGCAGTCTGATTCCGGTGGGTATCGCCAGCAACGTGGTGGGCTACCTGACGCAGTTTTCCAGCCAGGCCGGCACGCTAGGCATTACCGGCTTTGCGGCATTTGTCTTTACCGCCGTATCGCTGGTGCTGACCATCGACCGTACCCTCAACGACATCTGGCGCGTGCGCCGCCAGCGGCCCATCGGCCAGCGGGTGCTGGTGTATTGGGTGGTGCTCACGCTGGGGCCGCTGGTGATGGCGGCCAGCATTGCCATCACTTCCTACGTGGTGACGCGCTCGCGCGGCTGGGTGCCGGGGCTGGCCGACATTCCGGGCGGCATCAACATCGCGCTGGCGCTGTTGCAATTCGCGCTACTGGCGGGTGCGCTGACGCTGCTTTACCGCTACGTGCCCAACACCCCCGTGCGCTGGCGCGATGCGGGCGCGGGCGGACTGTTGGCGTGCCTGGGCCTGACGCTGGCGCGGCAGGGGCTGGGCTGGTATCTGGGCCGCATCCCGACCTATTCGGTGATTTACGGGGCGTTTGCCACGCTGCCGATCCTGCTGCTGTGGATTTACCTGTCGTGGCTGGTGGTGCTGTTCGGCGCGGTCATCGCGGCTTACCTGCCCAGTCTGGTGCATGGCATGGGCCGCGAAAACTTGCGTCACGGCGGCACGCCCGGCTGGGACTTTCAACTGGCGTTGGAAATCGTGCAGCAACTGGCCCGCGCGCGCACCGGCGGCGCGCATGGCCTGACACAGGCGCAACTGGCCGCCACGCTGCGCACCGACGCGCTGCATCTGGCCCCCGCGCTCGATGCGCTGCAAGCGCTCGACTGGACCGGGCAACTGGCCACTCGCACCGAAAACCAGCCACCGCGCCATGTTCTGATTGCCGATCCCGCCACAACCCCGCTGGCGCCGCTGGTGGCACGCCTGCTAATGGTCCCCGCGCCGGAATTGGCCGCTTGGCGCGAACGGGTGGGGGTCAAGGAGTGGACGTTGGCCGATGTGCTGTGATTCCAGTGCCTAACAGACAAAATTCGGACCAATTTACCTCGGCACGTATCCGGCAAATCGACAGGCGTAACTTCAAGCGTGCCTGCCTAACGGCGGGCATTGAGGGCTTCCACTGGAACGATCTGCGCCACACTTGGGCAAGTTGGCGCGTTCAGCGCGGCACGTCCTTGATGGTGCTCAAAGAGCTTAGAGCCTGTTCAAAGTCTCTGGTTTCTGTGAGAAGCTCGCGGGATGAGAAAAGGCTACCCAAGCGATATCAAGCCAGAGCAGTTCGAGCAGATCAGGGCGCTGCTGGAGAGCGCGC
>JAIRRE010000259.1 GCA_031256125.1 Burkholderiaceae bacterium | reverse complement strand
CTGCGCCCAGCCTGACGGTACTTTCGCATTTGGCCGCCGAAGCCGTGGCGCGCGCCTGCGTCAATGCGGTATGGATGGCCGAGCGCATCGCCATCGACGCCCTGACGCTGCCCGCCGCGCGGGATTTGGCGGATGCGGGCGGCAGCCAGAGCCTGTTCAAGCCATAGAGGCAACGCCCAACAGGCGTCCTTCTACACTCGGTACACCATGTCCGACGCCGCCGACGCCAAGCCATCCATCGAAGATGCCACACCGACGCCGCCGCTCAAGTCCGGTACGCTGGGGCTGATGGCGTGCGCCTGCGGTTTGGCCGTGGGTGCGAATTACTTCAATCAACCGTTGCTGCACTCCATCGGCCAAAGCCTGCACATTCGCGCCACGGGGCTGCTGGTGACGTACGCGCAGGTTTCCTACGGCGTTGGCCTGCTACTGCTGACGCCGC
This sequence comes from Burkholderiaceae bacterium, assembly GCA_031256125.1. Lineage (GTDB taxonomy): Bacteria > Pseudomonadota > Gammaproteobacteria > Burkholderiales > Burkholderiaceae_C > Ottowia. The sequence continues at coordinate 2,623 of JAIRRE010000259.1, read as the reverse complement.
TGGGCGATATGCTGGAACGCCGCTTATTGACGCTGGCGCTGATGGCGCTGGCGACACTGGGGCTGTTGTTTTCGGGTGTGTCGCCGTGGCTGCCGGGCGCGTTTGGCTGGTTGGTGGCGGGTACGGTGATGACGGGCTTGTTTTCGGTTGCGGCGCAGGTGCTGATACCAATGGCCGCGGGCATGGTATCGCCCGAACGCAGCGGGCGCGCAGTCGGGTTCATGATGAGCGGCCTGCTGCTGGGTATCCTGCTTTCGCGTACGGTGGCGGGGTTGCTTTCGGGACTATGGGGCTGGAACAGCGTTTATCTGGCCGCAGCCGCGGCAATGGCGGTGATGATGGCGCTATTGGCGCGCAAGCTGCCCGCGTCGCGCAATGCGGGCGCGGCGCTGTCGTATGGTCAGACCCTGCTGACGATGACGCAATTGCTTAAAACCATGCCGCGCGTGCGCAGCCGCACGTTGCTGGGCGCGATAGCCTTCGCCTCGGTAAGCGTCATGTTCTCAACTATGGCGCTGATGCTCGCCGGCCCGGCGCACCGCGCCTCGGACGCGCTGATCGGTTTGCTTGGGCTGGCGGGCGTGGCGGGCGCGCTGATGGCCAGCGTCACCGGGCGTTTGTTCGACCGCGGTTATGCGCACGTCGTCACGCCGAGCATGGCGCTGCTGCTGCTGGCAAGCTGGTTGCCGCTGTGGCTGGGCGGCGCGCATGGCTGGGCCGGGCTGGCCGCTTTCATCGGCGGCATGGTGGTCATCGACCTAGCGCTGCAAAGCGGGCATATCACCAACCAGAACATCGTCTATCGCCTGGCGCCGCAGGCGCGCTCGCGCGTTAATGCCATCTACATGAGCGGCTATTTCGCCGGCGCGGCGATCGGCTCGGCCATCGGCGCGCTGGCCTGGGCACATGGCGGCTGGCATGGCGCATGTGCCGCAGGGGCTGTATTGGCGGCATTGAATTTGGCGACCGTGGCCTGGGATCGGCAACTGGCCAAGCGCACCCATCCGCATCCGGGCTGAATGGGATTCACCCGTCGCCCCGCCGCCACGAATCGAACCCAAAGCCGCGTGTTTTGCGCCTGCAAGACATGGCGAACTTGAAACGTGTGACTACACTATCGGTAAATCTGCAAGGAGATCAATTATGCGCAGCAAACAGCTCACCCTACCTTGCGCGCCGGATTACTGCCCGCACGCCCAGCCCACTCCGCCGACATTGCGTCAAGCGCGGAATTGACCCGTGTTAACCACAAGGCAACCGCCATAATAGGGTTTTACTTTTGAGCTATTCGCCACCTCCTGCGCCTATGTCCGACACCTCTTTGATTGACCAGATTGCCGAGCGCGCGGAGCGGCTGTTGATGCGCCAAGACGAATTACAGCGCACCAATGCCATCTTGCGCGAACAAATCAGCGCGCTCACGCACGAGCGCGACAGCCTCAAATCACGCCTGTTGGCGGCGCGCGCGCGTGTGGATGCGTTGATCGACCGCCTGCCTGGCAATCAAGAAGGCCACCCCGGCGGGGACAGCGCGCCGCACAGCGAGCAGGAGGTCGCCTAATGAAACAAATCGAAGTCAATATCATGGGCCAGGGCTACGTGCTCGGCTGTCCCGAAGGCGGCGAAACCAAACTCATGCAGGCCGTTGAACTGGTGGACGCGGGAATGTGCAAAATCCGCAACGCGGGCCGCATCAAGGCGCGCGACCGCATCGCGGTGCTGGCCGCGCTCAATCTTGCGTTCGAGCTAACCGAAGCCAGATTAGCGCAAAACCACGCGCCCGCCGCGCCAAGCGTCGAAGGTGATACGTCTGGGGCCGCCGCCGGACAGGGCGTCTTAGCCCGCCTGCTCGAACGGCTCGACCAAGCGCTGGGGCAGGACGGGCAATTGCTTTGACGCCGCAAGCGCGTGGCATTAAAGATTAGAGCGGTTTTGCTTCAAGCGCCTACAGACCCTACGTGCCCGATAGATCATCCCTTGCTCGCTTGCGGGAGAGGGGGTCTTATCCCTCTCCCCTGCCCCTCTCCCGCAAGCGGGCGAGGGGAATTTTTGTATAGGCTTCAGCCGAAACTGCTCTAAAAGCAACGCCTCAAATGCGGCAAGCCGCCCGCATAGCGGCTCCCGTTACCGCACAATGGCCCGCAGCGTGGCGATGATGTGGTCTTGCTCCGCGTCGCTCATGGCGGTGAACAGCGGGATACTGACCATGCGCTGATACGCCTCTTCGGCCACCGGGAATTGTTCCGGTTTGAGGCCGTAGCGGTCGCGCCAATACGGCTGGCGGTGCAGCGGCACGTAATGCACGCTGGCACCGATGCCCGCGTCGCTCAAGGCTTGAATCACCGCGTCGCGCGTAACGCTGGCTCGATCGGCCAGCCGGATCACATACAAATGCCAAGCATGTAAGTCCCCCGCTGGCGCGTCGGCGGGCAGGATCAAGGGTAGCTCGGCCAGCGCCTGACGGTAACGCGCGGCCAGCTGCTGGCGGCGCTGCACGAAACCAGGCAGGCGCGCAAGCTGCACACGGCCCAGCGCGGCGGCCACGTCGGTCAGGTTGTATTTGAAGCCGGGCGCGACGATTTCGTAATACCACGCGGGCGTGCGGCTTTGGAAACGTTCAAAC
>JAIRRE010000253.1 GCA_031256125.1 Burkholderiaceae bacterium | reverse complement strand
AGGCGGTGGAGAAAGAAAGAGCGGTAGCCTGAAAATCCTGCGACCGTTTTTACATTCGCATCAGCAGTGCACCCTTTCCATTTCGCAGCAAAAGCCGTCCCGGGTAACTGGACGGCTTTTTCTTTTTGGGACTGACCCCCATGCCCCTACCCCCGCCTCCGGCCAAACGCGGCGCGCGTCTGACGCCGGAATTGTTCACCGATGACGGCAACGCCGCCGCCAAGCCGTCGGCGCCGCGCACCGAATCGCACACGCAGTCGCGCATCTCGGCATTGCTGCAAGCGATGCCTACCGAAGCGGTGCGCGTCCCGCCCGCCCCGGCAGTACCGGTTCAGGCCGCGATGCCTGAAACCGCCGCGCCACGCGCCAAACCCGGCACAGTCAGAGCCGGTACGGTCAAAGCTGCCGCCAACAAATCCGCGCGCCGCAAAGTCACTGGCCCTTCGCGCCTGTTCGTGCTCGATACCAACGTGCTGCTGCACGACCCGATGGCGTTGTTCCGCTTCGAGGAGCACGACATCTTTTTGCCGATGATCGTGCTCGAAGAGCTGGACGCGCACAAAAAAGGCATGACCGAGGTCGCACGCAACGGCCGCCAGACCAGCCGGATGCTCGATGCGCTGGTCGGCGCCAAGGGTGCGGACATAACACACGGCCTGGCGCTCGATTCCACCGGTCACGCCGAAGCCACCGGAAAACTGTTTTTTCAGACCGCCCCGCTCGTCGCCGAAATGCCCTCCGCGTTGCCGCCCGGCAAGGCCGACAACCAGATTCTGGGCGTGGTGGCGGCGCTGGTGCGGCAGCACGCGCCGCGCGAAGTCGTGCTGGTCTCCAAGGACATCAACATGCGCGTCAAGGCGCGCGCGCTGGGCCTTGCGGCGGAAGACTACCAAAACGACAAAACCCTGGAAGATGGCGACCTGCTCTATTCCGGTGCGCTGGCGTTGCCGCCAGATTTCTGGACGCGGCAGGGCAAGGCCATTGAAAGCTGGCAGTCCGGCACGCACACGCTGTATCGCATCGGCGGGCCGATGGTGGCGCAACTGGCCATCAACCAGTTCGTGTATTTCGAGGCGCCCGGCGAACCGGGCTTTTACGCCCGCGTCACCGAAACCCGTGCTAAAACAGCAGTGCTCAAAACGCTCAAGGACTACACCCACTTGAAGCACGGCGTCTGGGGTATTGCGGCGCGCAACCGCGAACAGAACTTCGCCCTGAACCTGCTGATGGACCCGGAAATCGACCTGGTGACCCTGGCGGGCACAGCGGGCACCGGCAAAACGCTGCTGGCGCTGGCCGCCGGTCTGACGCAGGTGCTCGACGAGCGCCGCTATACCGAAATCATCATGACCCGCGCCACCGTCAGCATGGGCGAGGACATCGGATTTCTGCCTGGTACCGAAGAAGAAAAAATGACCCCCTGGATGGGCGCGCTCGATGACAACCTGGAAGTCCTGACCAAAGGCGAAGCCAGCGGCGCGGGCGAATGGGGGCGCGCCGCCACGAGCGAACTGATCCGCAGCCGCATCAAGATCAAAAGCATGAACTTCATGCGCGGGCGCACCTTCATGAACAAGTGGATCATTCTGGACGAAGCGCAGAACCTCACGCCCAAACAGATCAAGACCCTGGTCACCCGCGCCGGTCCGGGTACCAAAATCATCTGCATGGGCAACTTGGGGCAAATCGACACGCCCTACCTGACCGAAGGCTCATCGGGCCTAACCTACGCGGTAGACCGTTTCAAAGGCTGGCCGCACAGCGGCCACATCACGCTGGCACGCGGCGAGCGCTCAAGGCTGGCAGACTTTGCCAGTGAGGGGTTATAGGCCACCTGTCGATACCCCCTGGTTAAATTCGATCCTGCCATCGTTCGGTCGCGTCCTACATCGCGCAGGTGCTGGCTGCGTGTGGCGGTCTGCCGTGGGGCGGGTGACATCTCCATCGCCTCAGCGGTTACTTTGCTGGGCGTGCTGTTGATGCGCGAAACGCGGCATAAGACGTTGATGTAAAGTGTGAGGCTGTTCACGCCAACATTTTTCTATTGGTAATCGCTTAACATCCCAACGATGTTTCGATAGAAAAGGAATGCCCATGCGACCATCCGTTGCGCTCGACGAACCGGAGCGCCGCGCGCGAAGCGGCAAGCCGCTTTCGTACAACGAACCTACGTGTCTTTGGTTCGGTGCTACATGGCGCCGACCAGGATAGCAGCGATCTTGATCTGCTGGTTGATGCGCTGCCTGGCGCGACTTTGCTTGACTTGGGCGGTCTGCAAGACGAGTTGGAATCCCTGCTCGGCATCCACGTCGATTTATTGACTCCGACTGATCTGCCGTTAAAGTTCCGAGACAAGGTGCTCGCGCAAGCGCAGCCGGTATGAACGAGAGCCGCCTGACCGACTACCTCGGCTACATGCAGCAAGCGGCAACGGATGCTTGTGCCTTCCCTCTTCAATGTGGTGCGGGACACCGTGCAGATGGCATTGCCGAAACTGCTCAAGGCGTTGCACGCCTTGTTCGATAACAACGATAGGGGAACATCGCTATCAGCATAGGGACAGTTGAAGCGCTGCTCATGCGCGAAACACGGCACAAGACGTTGATGTAAGGCGGGTGCTGTTCGCGTCAACGGTTTTTATTGGGCTTCGTGTTTGTATTCACAAGCAAATCACAGCCCTATGCGAACTCATCCCAACTTATACAGGCTGGCGGTTATGCAACGGTCTTACGTCACGACACCATGATCGTATCTCCACTGGCCAACAATTGGTACCTTGGCGACCGCCCCGACCTGGGGTCAATGAATGTCATCAACAAGCTCATCAAAGCTCTTGACGTTTGTAACCCATCTGCATTGCCATGCTTCGCCGGCGCGAAGCAGTTGATGATCGGTTCAGACTACAGCGGTCAGCATTCCACCTCTCAATATGAGGCACTGGCTTTCGTAGTGTCTGATGCTGGTTCCCTCCGCCCATGGCTCAATGCCAGATCAAGGCTCCGTGCAAAACACCTTCCCAATTGCCGGAGGATGGCTTTCAAAAGGTTAAATGACCGCTTGCGCGCGGAAGCACTTCCCGCCTTCCTCTCTGCTGCTGACCTTCTTCATGGGTTGCTCCTAGTCGTACTATTCGATAAACGGATCGACTCCATTTTTGTACCCGACGAGGATCCGAAAGCAATAAACCCGAAGCTTCGGCCACTTGCTAAATGGCCAGCTCAAACCGAAGAGAAGTTGCTGCGCATCTGCCATGTCATGGCACTTGTTCTTGCAGGTCTCACACGCCAAGACCAACACATCCTCTGGGTAACAGATCAAGACGACATCGTTGCGAACGTCGAGAGGCACGCTCTGTTTACAGAAGCCTTCGGCAACATTGCAAGCCACTACTTGGCGCACACACTCGGCCATCTTCGCATCGCAACGACAGCCTCAGATACTGGAAATCGTGATCTTGAGGATTTTGTAGCTATAGCAGACATCGCAGCTGGTGCAGTGTGCCATGTCCTCAACGCATATCGAGACAGCACCCCTCAAGTTTCTAGACTCGTAGTGCCATTCCCGACGGGCATGCCACCAAAGGTACATTCTGTGCTTAACTGGTTTTCCAACGAAAGTCCTCCGTTGTTGAAGCGACTGGTCATCGCCATTGAGCCGAGCGAGAACTCCGCAAAGCTCATCGTCAAACACTACGCGTTCCCCGGATTGAACGCTGGCTTTGGGCTTACGCTCTGGCCAAGTTGGGTAAGTCAGCGCAGCAGGTTGGTTTGAGCTTGCGAAACCCAGCATTTAGTAGATGTCTTGTCAAGGGGTGGGCGAATAACCATTTAATTCAGTATGGTAATTGTCCACAATCCTCATTCCTATTGGCTTCTTAGCTATTAAATCAATAGTATTTCAATTAGGGTGGGGGGAGCCGTGGGGTG
>JAIRRE010000177.1 GCA_031256125.1 Burkholderiaceae bacterium | reverse complement strand
GCGCGGCTACGCTCAAAATTCGCTGGGGCCGCGCGACATCGCTACCGGCTACCCGATTGGCGGACGGGAACTGTTGGTGGGCAGCATCGAAACGGCCACGCCGCTGTGGTCGGGTGATTTCGACCCGCAGCGCGGGCGGCTGGTCGGGCTGTTCTTCATCGACGGCGGCAACGTGTGGAATGGCATGAACGGCGGGACCGGACCGAGCAGGGCGCGGTTCTCCTTTGGTACCGGGGTGGGCTGGCAAATGCCGTTCGGCACCATCAAGCTCAACCTGGCGTTGCCCATCAAACGCTATTCGGGCGACAGTTACCAGCCGGTGCAGTTCCAGTTCAACGCCGGGTTCTAAGATCGTAAACAGGTTCTAATGTGCAATTGCACGCCCGGCGCCGGGCGTGTGACCGCTCGTGTCCGGGCGGAGAGAATCGAGGCGATTTCCCGCACCATCCCCAACCTTGGATATGCCTTATCCCATCCATAAAACCGACGACCAATGGCGCGCGGAGTTGGCCGCCAAACAAGCCGAGCCGGGCGCGTTCGAGGTCACGCGCCGCGCCGCCACCGAGCGGCCCTTTGCCGGAAAATACGAGCGCCATTGGCTTGATGGCAGCTATCACTGCATCTGCTGCGGCGCCAAGCTGTTCGATGCGCAGACCAAGTTCGACGCCGGTTGTGGTTGGCCGAGCTTCTGGCAAGCCGCCGCAACCGGAGCCATTGAGGAGCGCATCGACCATTCCCACGGCATGACGCGCACGGAAACCCTTTGCGCCCGCTGCGGCGCGCATCTGGGCCACGTATTCCCGGATGGCCCAGCGCCCACCGGCCAGCGCTACTGCATGAATTCGGCGGCGCTGGACTTCACGCCTGACACCGAGTAACCCGCCGCGCCGCTACCGCTTACCATGAAAATTCTGCTCGACTTTTTGCCGTGGGTGCTGTTTGTCGCCGCCTACAAACTCCAGGGCATCTACACCGCCACGGCAGTGGTCATGGCCGCCACGGTGGTGCAGATGGCGATCATTTACGGGATCGACAAAAAGCTCACCGCCATGCACAAGGCCACGCTGGCGTTGGTTCTGGTTTTTGGCGCGCTGACACTCTGGCTGCACGATGCGCGCTTCATCAAATTCAAGCCCACTGTGCTCTACGCGGCCATCGCCATCGCGCTGGCGGCGGCGCAATGGGGTTGGCGCAAAAACCTGCTCAAAACCATGCTGGGCAGCCAGTTGACCTTGCCCGAACCGGTGTGGCACCGCCTTGGCGCGGCGTGGGTGGTGTATTGCCTGTTCATGGCCGCCTTGAACGGTTATGTGGCGGCGTTTTATTCCACCAATGCCTGGGCCGCGTTCAAGCTCTGGGGCTACGTGTTCCCGGTAATATTCATCATCGGCCAGGGTGTTTACGTGGCGCGGCACCTTCAGACGCCGCCCGAAGAACCCAGCGCCTCGTCAGGAGAAGCGCCATGAGTACTCCCATCCCGGTTGCCGATCAAATGGCCCAGCGCCTGCGGGAACGCCTGACGCCGACGCAACTCGAAGTGATCGATGAAAGCTACCAGCACGAAGGCCACGCCGCCGCCAACGGAACGGGACTGGGTACGCACTTCCGAATTCGCATCGCCGCGCCAGCTTTCGCCGCGCTCACGCGCGTGGCACAGCACCGCCTTGTGTATGATGCGCTGGCCGATTTCATGGCGCAGCGCGTCCATGCCGTGGCTATCGAAGTTCATTGACTATCTTTTTACTCCCTCCTCCAACCCAGATGAAAAAACAGATCACCGCCGCCGCAACCGCAGCATTGTTAGCCTTCACGGCCTTGCCCGTTTTGGCCCAGAACGTCGCTGTCGTCAACGGCAAACCCATTCCCCAAGCCCGGTTTGACGTGCTGAAAGACCAGATTCAGCAGCAGGCCGCGCGGATGGGTACCCCGCTGCCGCCGGACATCGACAAAAAACTGCACGACGAGCTAGTCGCGAACGAAATCTTCGCGCAGGAAGCCGACCGCGAGGGCATCGCAGCGACGCCGGCGTTCCGCAACCAGCTCGACTGGATGCGTCAGGCCGTGCTTATCAAGGCGCTGTTTGACAACTACCTCAAGCAGCACCCCGTCAGCGACGCCGACGCCAAGACCGAATACGACCGTCTCGTCAAGCAAATGGCCAGCCAGGCCAGCGGCAAGGAATACAAAGTCAGCCACATTCTGGTTCCCACCGAAGACCAGGCCAAGGACATCATCGCCCAGATCAAGAAAGGCGCCAAATTCTCCGATCTGGCCAAAAAGTACTCCAAGGATCCCGGCTCCGCAACCAATGGCGGCGAACTGGGCTGGGCCGACCCCAAGACCTATGTGCCGGAGTTTGCCGGTGCGCTGACCAAGCTGGACAAAGGTCAGATGACTGACACGCCGGTCAAAACCCAATACGGTTACCACATCATCCGCGTGGAAGACATCCGCGACAGCAAGCCGCCCGTGCCGCCGCCGTTCGATGCTGTCAAGCCGCGCATCGTTCAGCAACTCGAAGGGCAAAAAATCGTTGATTTCCAGAAGAGTTTGCAGGCCAAGGCGAAAATCCAATAAGCGGGCCTTTTGCGCCCATCAACGAAGCGGGCCGCGCCTTTGGGGATGCGGCCCGTTTTTATTTGAGTAGCGGCTTTCAGATGCGATGTGATGCGCGGTCGGCGGAAGCGCCATCATCGCAGCCATTGCCAGAGCGTCAACGCGCCAATCAGTACCGGCTGGTGCAGCAGGTAGTAAAGCAGACTCCAGCGTCCCAGCGCCGCCAGCCCGCGCAAGAATCGGGGCGCCGGGCCGGTCAGCAGCGTGCGTGCGGACGGTCCGCGCAGCAGCCACAGCGCCAGCGCCGCGCCGATCAACATCACGCCCCACCACGGCAGCAGGGGCACGTAATCCTCGGTGCGGGGCTTGTGCGTGATCCAGCCGATGCCGTAGAGCCAGCGGCTGTCCAGCCAGGCCGCCAACGTTGGCGCGTCGGCCTGTACCAGCCAGCCGCAGCCCAGCGGCGCGGCGGCAATCAGCAGCGCTCCCAGCAGCGCCAGCGCCCAGGGCCAGCGCGCCCCGCGCGCGTCCAGCAGCGCGCGGGTCAGCGGCAGCATGAGCGCCATGCCGTGCAGCACGCCAAAACTGATCCAGCTTCCGGGGAAAACCCACCACGACCCGATGGAAACCAGCGCCGCCGCCAGCGCGATGTGCGCCCAGCGCCGCCAAAAGCGCGGCCATGTTTGCCCTTGCGCTTGAGCGATGGCCTGCCCCATGCCAGCGGCTATCAGGAACAGGCTCAGGATAACGGTGCGCTGCGCGATCCACCGGGGATCGCGGTAAAAGTCTTGCCGGATGATGCCGAACCAGTTCAAATCGAAGGCAAAGTGATAGGCCGTCATCCACACCAGCGCCAAGCCGCGCAGCGCGTCCAGGCGCCCGAACCGCTCGAAAGGCGCAGGGTGCGCAAGTGGTGCGGCGATGGAAAATTCAGTGAGATGGGTCATGTTCCGTTGGCGTGGCGGGCGCGTCGGTTGGCGCGAAATGGCGCAGCGCGCATTCGGCCAGCGCGCGCATTTGTTCAGGCGATTCCAGATCGGCGGTTTCGGTCAATAACGGCGCATCGCGCCAGAACGTGTGTGCAGCGCACAGCAGGGATTCGCTCTCCTGCCACAAACGCGGCGCGGCGCGCAGCGCGGCGCGGTGGCCCGCGTCCGGGAAAGGCGCGGCATAGGCCGAACCGGCGCGCAGATTTTTTGCATCAGGCGCGCAGCCCGGTTGTGCGTTCAGCATCAATAAACCGCGATAGCGTTCCTCTGATGCACCGCCCATCGCTAGCGGCACAGTCTGGGCCAGCCGCGCGCCCAAGCCGCATCCGGCCAAAACGACACGGCGCAAATCTAGTCGCTCGATCAGCTCGCACAGCGCCTGCCGATGCCAGACGAAACTGTGCGCATCCTCGCGCTTGGGCTTGTCGCTGCGGCCAAAGCCGATCAGGTCGGGCGCGACCACGCGATGCCCGGCGGCCAGCAGCGCAATGAAATGCCGGAACTGCCAACCCCACGCCGCGCCGTCGTGCAGCAGCAGCCAGATCAGCGGCGCATCGGCTGGCCCGGTGTCGATGTAATGCAGCCGCAGCCCGGCCAGCGCGGGCAGATTGGCAACGTAGCAAGGCGGCCACGGCCACGCGGGAGTATCGACAAACGGCGCGAATGCCGCATCCGGCGTGCGCAGCGCATCTTCGCGCAGCGGATCGAGATTGACGCGACGCGGGCGGAAAAAATCACGCAACAGCGCGCCGCAAGGCTGCGCCAGTACGCCGGACGTAACCGTGGTTTGATGGTTCAGGCGCGCATCGCCCAACACATCCAGCACCGACCCGGCGGCGCCGGCCTTGGGGTCGCGCGCGCCATACACCACTCGCGCCAGGCGCGCGTGCAGAATTGCCCCGGCGCACATGGCGCACGGTTCCAGCGTGACGTAGAGCGTACAGCCGTCGAGCCGGTAATTACCGCGCTGTGCCGCTGCCGCGCGCAGCGCCTGGATTTCGGCGTGCGCCGTCGGATCATGCGCGGCGACGGGCGCGTTGCATCCGGTGGCGATCACGCGCCCTTGCGCATCGGCCAGCACCGCGCCGACCGGTACCTCGCCAGCATCCAGAGTGGCGCGCGCCTGGGACAGCGCCAATTCAATGCCCTGCGCATCGCTGGCAATGACCACACCGAGCGCTTCGGGGGTGTCACGGTTGCCGGACATCACGGTGCAGCTCCCGGTGTTTTTGACCACGACTGTGGATTTGCGCGCCGCACCGCCCACCGTACCTGGCGTTCAATCAGCAGGGTCTGCTCCGCCGCATTGCCCGGCGTAAAAACCAAGGCTGGCAACAACCCCATCGGCCCCAAAGCGCATAACACAGTTTCCGTCCTTTCGTGGCAAATACCCTGGCTGTGCAAATCGACGCCAAGCCTAAGCATCTGGATTTGGCGCTCAGCCAAGTTGGACTATATTGCCACCCGAAACACAGCAAGCCCGCCATGCGCGCCATCCATGCCATCACCGCCTTCGCTCTGTTTGCCGCTGACCTGACGGCCAGCGCCTTTGCACAACAAAGCGCACCCGCGATACCCGCCGCCACGGCTTCTGCGCCCAAGCCGCCGCCCCCGCCGCCGATGATTAACCGCTGGGTCGATGCGCATGGCCGGGTCCATTACGGCGATGCGCTACCGCCCGACGCGCCCGAAAAAACCACGCAAGTCGGGCCGGTCGAGACCAGCACACCCGACCAGAAAGCGCAAGCCGACGCGCAATTGCAGCAATATCGCAGCTATCTGAAACCGCCCGACGCGCCGCCAAACGCCACGCCCCAGCCCGCCCAGGCCCGCGCCACGCCGCAGGACAACAGTTGCGCCGGCCAGTGGGCGCGCTACAACGCTGCCGTTGCCTGCGCCGGTCAATACCACGTAGCCGGCGGCGGCCTGAAATCGGGCTTTGCCGCCAACTGCCCGAACCTGCCGCAACCCCAGTGCCCGTCGCCGGAACAGTAATAGCCGGGGCTGGGTATTGAAGCAACGCGGAACGAATCTCTCGCGGTTGCCGCATCCCGGCTTTGGGCGTTGGAACGGCGACAGCAGCGTTGGCGGAAACAACGCCGGGCTGCGCGCTCGTCTGCTAAGTTTCTTCGGTTGCTTGGCAGCAAATGAAAGCGCTGACGTGCAACCTGAACCTCAGCGCCAGCAACCCAAACGCTTGCCTGGATGAAGTAGCCAAGGCTGCCAATTTTGCCGGGCCGCCGCCGCCAGTGGACACCAGCGCCACCCGCGGCAGTAGCGGCGGCGTCATGACGGCATTGGGACGCGGCCTGGGCGCAGCCTATAGCTTCCCGACCATTATTTCGCGCTCGGTCGAATGGATCATGGCGTATTTCCACATGACCAGCGCTTTGCAGATGCTCCAGGCGCTGATCCTGATGTGCATCTACATGCTGGCTACCCATGATCGTGCTTTTCAGCGGCTACAAACTCGAAGTGATGTGGTATGGCGCCATGGGCATTTTTACCGTCAAGTCCTGGACCATCTTATGGTTCATCGCCCAATGGATCGACAATAACATCTGGGACGCCATGTACTCCAACTGGGCGCAAGGTTCAATGGTTCTGGGCGATGTCGATCAACTGATCCATAACGGCAGCTTTTTAACGCCCAAACGCCTGATCCTCGATATTGTCCTCATGGGCATGAATATCGGATTTCCGATGATATGGACAGGAATGATGGGGTGGATTGGGATTAATGTTGGACGGGTGCTTTCTGACTACGTGTCAGGTAATGCACAACCTGCGAGGAATACTACCGGGCTGGCAGATCCGGTCGTGCCAGCGGTAGCGAAAGCTGCTGCGGCTGCCGAGGCGGCTGTGGACAAAGCGGCATCCAAAGCAGCTGATGAGGCGGCCAAGGCAGTCATCCTCACCGCACTGTAGTTGCTATTAAAAAACTTTGTTTGTACCCATGGGAGTCCAGTCTCCATTGCTGTTTACTGGATTACCTTTTTCATCAAAATAAAAATAACCAGACTGTATCACGCGCCGTTTGACTGTTTTTCTATTTCCCAAAAAAATCACAAAAATCGAAAGCACAATTTTCAGAATTTTCCATCCGAGTGCATGTTTGGCTGTGGCGGGGTGCACGGGGACGGGGGCTGAAAGATTTTTCATGGTTATTCCTTTTTTATGTTGAAATTTCAATTTCGGCACAAGGACAGTCTGACGCGATGGAGTGCCGCATCGGGCCGGGCTGCTTGCCGCTTTGCATCCAGCGCAAACAGCCTGCGGGTTCGGGGTGCGTTGCGCTCATGGCGAATACAGGCGCGTTCGTCGCTGAACGTTCACATCCATTATGAGGCAAGCCAGGGCGTTTGTCAAGAACCGGTAACACACCGGCGGCACTTTCGCCGGTGTGCGGTGTTGCCTTTGCGGGACAATCAGGGCGCGTGCGTAGCCAACAAGGCAGCCGCGCGGGTTTGCCAGCCCCTACCGCTGGCACGCCAGCGCGCCAGTGCGTCCGGGGCCAAACGCAGTGTGATGGGCTGCTTGTGCGTTTGCGCCACACTGCTACGCTTTCCTGAGCAGCAGCGCCAAGAATGCCAAGTGGATCAACTGCAAGCTACTATTGCCCCAGAACTTCTCGCACGCCTTGGGCAAAGGGTTGACCAACGTAGTCGCTGTCAGCCAAGAGACTTTGCACCCGCTTCAGGCTTGGCTGTAGTTACCGCCACAGTGTGCGGCAATCCTTGGGTGTGCTCCGCAATGTGGCGCTTGATCGCAGAGACTTTCTTGCCTGCCTCATAGCTCTTGAGCGCTGCCGTGTCGGTGTTGTTCACGCTCTGTGCGTCCACAATCAAAAACGTGCTGGCGGCGTTGCGCCCCTGTTTATACGAGCTGCGCCAACTTGATTTTTTCAACGCCAGCTCCAACACACTGACACCGTCTGGGCTGGGCTGGCTCCATTTGCTGTAGTACGAGTAAACCGTGCTCCACTTGGGGAACTGTGCAGGCAAAAAGCGCCACTGGAAGCCTGTGCGCAGCACATACAGCAGCGCGCACAACACTTCGTACAGATCCACTGTCGTTGGCTTGGTGCGCCGGCGCACGCTGCGCAACAGCGGCTCAATGCGGGCAAACTTGTGCCCGCTGATGTCGCTGGCGTATTTCTTTCTCCTCATCTCTCTTATTCCTCAATTGTGTCAGCACTTGAAGGATCGTAAACACGTTCTAAGTCCCTAAACTAATCGCGGCTGCATGAGGGCGACTTAGAATTTATCCGTAAATAGTATAAACTCTAATCCGAATCGCATTGTGTGCGGTGACGGAGTCAGACCTTGGCCAGCAAGCAAGTTCAATCATGGGATGTAACCGATCAGTTCTGGC
>JAIRRE010000147.1 GCA_031256125.1 Burkholderiaceae bacterium | reverse complement strand
GCCAGATTGGCGTCGGTGGTGCTGGCGCAATCTTTGATGAGCGAGAGCGCTTCGTCGGCATCGAGAATGCTGAAGCGCGGTTTGAGGCCCAGCGCCGCGCCGTCCCGGCGCAACATGCGCACGCCCAGCGCGTGGAAGGTCGAAATCAGCACCTCGGCGGCGCGCTTGCCCGCCAAGGCGCGGGCGCGTTCGCGCATTTCCAGCGCGGCCTTGTTGGTAAACGTGATGGCGGCGATTGCGCCGGGCGCCACGTCGGCATCTAGCAACCGCGCGATCTTGTGCGTGATGACGCGCGTTTTGCCCGATCCCGCGCCCGCCAGCACCAGACAAGGGCCTTGGGTGTAGTGGACGGCCTGAAGTTGGGCGAGGTTAAGCCCGGCGGACATGCGGCATGAAACGGTCGGAATAGGGGCGGGGAGTCGGCGCCACCCGGACAGCAAAAACGGCCCGCGCATTGCTGCGGGGGCCGCGAGGGAACGGGCTAGCCCGGTAGGCGCTTATGTGGCAGCCGCGATGGATTTGTTTAGCGTTGCCTTGATTACTGCTGCTGAGTTTGCGAATGCCGCAACTGCGTCTGGCTGGGGTCGGCCTGGAGCTGGCGCAACTGGTCGGCGGGCATGGTGGTGGTGGTTTCCACGAACAGACCGCCACCCGTGACGCTACCCTGAACCTGGTTGTCGCCCTGGCCATTGACGCGCGCCACGCAATCGCTTTTGTAGAACGGCGGCAGGCCGTCACAACGGTGCAGTTCATTGGCGCGGGCCTGTTCAGGCGTCACGTCCGTCAGTTGCGCGCCCCGGGCGCTGCGGGTTTCTTTTTGCGCGGCGTGGGCGTCGAGGTTGGTTTGCGCGGGCGTTTCCTGCGCAAAGGCCGGCAGGGCGCAGACGCTGGTCAGCGCGACGGCGAGGGCGACGAGAGTTTTGCGTTGCATACAGGTATCTCCTAGAAGTTGAAGGTGACACGCCGCAGGCGCCTACCCGTCCCACGGCAAATCGTCACCATTCTATAGTAGGCATGGCGTTAACTACTATTTAATCCAACAAAGGCGCGCCATGCGGCGGGCGCGGCAAACCGGGTTCGTCCGGCGCGAGGCTGGGGAGGGGGCCGCGCCCGGGGCTTTAAAATAAACAACTTTTCCCTGTTGCAGGAGCTTGCCGGTGTTTTTGATTTCCGATGCCCACGCCCAGACTACGGCCACCCATGCGGGCGGTGGCAACTTGTTTTCCTCAATCTCCGGCATGTTGCCGCTGATTGTTGTTTTCGTGGCGCTGTTCTTCATCATGATCCGCCCGCAGATGAAGAAGCAAAAAGAGCACAACGCCATGCTGGCCGCTCTCGCCAAGGGCGACGAGGTGGTGACTTCGGGCGGCCTGCTGGGCAAGGTCACGGGTATTGCCCAGTCCGACATCAGCCTGCAAATTGCCAGCGGCGTGGAAGTCCAGGTGCAGCGTAGCGCGGTGGTGCAGGTGCTGCCCAAGGGCACCCTCAAATGAAAGCGGTCCTCCGTCCGCGTGTCCGCCGGGTGCGGACGTGAACGCGCGGGCGTTGACGCCGCGGGCCAGCGGCCCGCTCACATTCTTTCCAGCTTTTTTTCCTTATTTGCCATGAACCGCTACCCGCTGTGGAAATACATCATCATCGCCGTGGCCTTGGTGGTGGCGGTGCTTTATACCTTGCCCAATTTTTTTGGCGAGGCGCCGGCGGTGCAGGTGTCGGCTGCCAAGGTAACGGTAAAGGTCGATACGGCGACCGAGCAAAAAATCGAGTCCGCGTTGCAAGCCGCCGGCGTACCGGCCAACCAGATCGGGCTAGCCGGCGATACGGTGCTGGCGCGTTTTTCGGGTACCGACACGCAACTTAAGGCCAAGGACGCCATCGAGCGCGCGCTCAACCCCGACCCGTCCGATCCTAATTACACCGTGGCGCTCAATTTGGTGCCGCGTTCGCCCGCGTGGTTGGCGGCGATCAACGCCAAACCCATGTATCTGGGGCTGGATTTGCGCGGCGGCGTGCACTTTACCTTGCAGGTGGATATGGCCAGCGCCATCACGCGGCGGCTGGATTCGCTGACCAGCGACATCCGAACCGCGTTGCGCGAAAAGGACGTGCGCTACGGGGGGATCGAGCGCGACGGGCAAACGATTCGTATCCGCGCGCGCGATGCCGCCACGCTGGCGGCTGTGCGCAGCGTGATTACCGACCAGATGCCCGATCTGCAACTGGCGCAGAGCGGTTCGGGCGACGCCCTGGAACTGGACGCCACCTACAAGCCCGAGGCGTTGTACCGGGTGCAGGATCAAGCCATCAAGCAAAACATCACCACGTTGCACAACCGCGTCAACGAACTGGGCGTGGCCGAGCCGGTAATCCAGCAGCAAGGTGCGGACCGGGTGGTGGTGGAGCTGCCCGGCGTGCAAGACACGGCGCAGGCCAAGGAGATTCTGGGCCGTACCGCGACGCTGGAGATGCGCCTGACCGATGACAGCGCCGAGGCGCGGACGGCCGCGCAAGGCAGCGGCCCGGTGCCGTTTGGCGACGAGCGGTTCCCGATGACCGGGCGCGATGGCAAAGTCACGCAAGTGATCGTCAAGAAACAAGTGCTGGTTACGGGCGAGAACCTGACCGACGCGCAGCCCGGTTTCGACTCGCAATCGCAGGCGCCCTCGGTCAACCTCACCATGGATGCCAAGGGCGGGCGCATCATGCGCGACGTCAGCCGCGATAACCTGAACAAGGGCATGGCCATCATCCTGTTCGAGAAGGGCAAGGGCCAGGTGATTTCGGATGCCACTATCCGGGGCGAGTTGGGCACGCGCTTCCAGATTTCCGGCTCCATGAGCGTCAACGAAGCCAATACGCTGGCGCTGCTGCTGCGCGCCGGGGCGCTGGCCGCGCCGATGGATATCGTCGAAGAACGCACCATAGGCCCAAGCCTGGGCGCGGACAACATTGCGCGGGGCTTTCATAGCGTGGTGTGGGGCTTTGTGGCGATCTGCGTCTTCATGTGTATTTACTACATGCTGTTTGGCGCGTTTTCCAGTTTGGCGCTGGCCTTCAATCTGTTGCTGCTGGTGGCGCTGCTGTCGATGCTGCAAGCCACGCTCACGCTGCCGGGCATGGCGGCGATGGCGCTGGCGCTGGGGATGGCCATCGACTCCAACGTGCTCATCAACGAGCGCGTGCGCGAGGAGCTGCGCGGCGGCGCATCGCCGCAGGCGGCGATTCATTCCGGATATGACCGCGCCTGGGCCACCATCCTCGATTCCAACGTGACTTCGCTCATTGCCGGTCTGTCGCTGCTGGCCTTTGGCTCCGGCCCGGTGCGGGGCTTCGCGGTGGTGCACTGCCTGGGCATCCTCACGTCGATGTTCTCGGCGGTGTTCTTTTCGCGTGGCCTGGTCAACCTGTGGTATGGCCGGCAGCGCAAGCTCAAGTCGGTGGCCATAGGCACCGTCTGGCGGCCTGCGGGCACGCAGTTGACCAGCGAAGGCCATCAGGTCTGAACCCAGGGAGAGCGAATTAATGGAATTCTTCAAAATCCGGCGCGACATACCGTTCATGCGGTATGCGCTGCCGCTGAACATCATTTCCTTCGTCACCTTTGCGCTGGCGGTGTTCTTTCTGGTTACGCGCGGGTT